>NZ_JASATW010000143.1:0-1042 GCF_030405905.1 Sphaerothrix gracilis Ecp01 | reverse complement strand
CAGCTTCCTTATATCCCTTCCAGCGATAGACAATCGCAATGTCAGCCGGTGAATAGCCTTGATTGCAGAGCGATCGCACTTTTTCTACTACTGCATCAACAGCCGCCGTTTTAGAGTTAGCTATATGTAGGGTTGGCTTAGGGCCACGCCGTAAAGCAGTAGCAGGCTCAACCGCTGTTCACCTTCGCTAGCCTTTGTAGGAATAATTTCAGGGAGGGCGATCGTCTCTAAATCAACTGCGCCAGCTTCTTATGTTGCTGCTCTAGTTTGCTGAGCCGCCTTGCCATCGTCGCCACCGCCTCCGGGTCCGTCTTACCCAGATACTGCGCGATCGCCTCTCTCACGATTTCACTTTGAGACTTCCCCGTTTCCTGTGAGAGTTCTTCGATCTGCGCTGCCCATGAATGCGGCACCCTAGTAGCGACTAACGGTTTTTCCATCTTTGTAAACAACGTATACGGTGTTAACGCTTGCACTGCGGTTGATAGCGCTACTTTGGTATGCCCAAACTGGTAAACGTTGTTAACAGTGTCAACGCTGATAAGACGTGAGGTTGTCGCGATCGCTCCTATTCTCGTTAAAGAGAGTTATTCTCATTAGCAAGCAATTTTCTTAGCGGAATCTACGGAAAAACGCTGAAACGCTCGAAAACTGGTTAAATTTAGTTTTTTATTCTGCTGTTTCAAGAACGCAATCAGGTCCAGCAAAAACTAGAACGGGCACAGGCCAAACTACGAGAGCGGGGCATTGATCCCAGTGAACTTGAGTAGGTGCCCCCTTGCCCTGAACGATTCTTGTGTCACCTCATAATTGCTGTTTCAACGGCAAGAGCAAATCAAACAGTATTCTGAGATGCCAACCTCCCCAGGCGGCAGAGGTGGCCGCTAGCATTGTTGGCAAGCAGGATCGGGTCATTGTCACAGAGTCCCGCACCCATGAGGGGTTGCTCAGCGGCTCAAAGACCTACACGGAGAATATTCGCGGGACACACATTGTCATGCCTTCGGAGCTCCAGGTGCTTCCGGAGCTGGTGGGTTATCTC
>NZ_JASATW010000142.1:0-1043 GCF_030405905.1 Sphaerothrix gracilis Ecp01 | reverse complement strand
CGATGCGCCAGCCGGATTGCATAAGTCGTTAACCCAATGCATTGATTAGGAGAAAACTCCAGAACTATAGCTTCATTGTAGTGAGGTGCTTGAGAGTTCTCCCGCCGGATAACCTCACCTATTTCCCCCTCAAAGGCGCTTAAAGCAGACCAGCGTTGCCCAAACCTAGAATCATCCCGGCTCCCAAGAGATGCCCAAAGCTAGCCGTTGCCAACAGCTCAGGCAAGCCAAAGCCTTCAAAGAATCCCGGCAGCGAAAAAGGCAGTTCTGGGCCGACACCGCGCTTTTGAATTGCATAGCGGCCAATGGCGATGGCAAACAGGTTACAGGCAATCATCACCAGCGCTACTTTAAAAGACCATTGCGGGGTTTGAGGGGCTGTTTGGGCCAACCATAAAAGCGATGAATAAATCAATTTTCTATCTCCAGCTAAGCTTCAAGGTTCTGAAACCAGGTCAATTAAGGATTATAAAGAGGTGTCTGTAGAAGCTTATGAAATATTTAGCAGAGTTAATAGAGAGAAAGGATTCGTTACCTGTTATTCATTGCTAAAAATTTATGTGGATTTTTGAGGATGAATAGACCTTGGGCTTGAATAGACTTTATCGGAAATAAGAAAGGAATCGGTTGAAGTCACCATATCCTCTCACCGTTCGGGGTCAAGCGGCTTGACCCACTAGACGACCTGGCTTTGCTCGGTGTGTCAGGCGGAAGTTATGCAAGCCGCAGGCAGTCTCCATCACGTCATCGACGTAGTGGTCCAGCCAATTGCGAAAGGGTTGCCTCAGAATTTGGCAGCGTTTGACGCCACCGATGTGGTGTTCCACTTCAATACGAAGACTGGAAATACTTCGGTTGTTCATCTTCTCAATAGTTGTCAGAGAGCGGTTGCGAGGTTTCTTCTTCGGTTGCTGAATCGTCACCCCCTCTGGGGCAAAGCCCTGAAACCCCGTATCCTGCCATAACGTACTGCCTTCAGGGAACGACAGGTGCTCGCTATCGGCAATCGCTTTATCATGTTTCTTGCCTTCATAGGTGTCACT
>NZ_JASATW010000141.1:0-1057 GCF_030405905.1 Sphaerothrix gracilis Ecp01 | reverse complement strand
GGTTGCTGATCGTTGAAACCCTCATTCCTTCGTTGGACTCAAATTAGTATGCGTTTGCCCTGCACTTGATGCTGCAGACAGAAGCGTTTGCCTTAAGAAGATTCAACAACCCTTAATCTGTCAGCTGAGAGTATTCTGCTTTTCGTAGAAGTGTCATTCTGGGGATTGATTTGCTCCTTCCTATTAGACGACAATGACATAGACGGGTGAGCAGCGATCGCGGCTTCGGCTTGCTCAACGGTGGCCTGAGCGCGGGCGATCGCGGCGTCTTCTTCGAGGTAGCTGGAGTCGAGGATGGGCGGCTGAGTGGCCGGTGGCAGCGGGGCGCTGATGGTGGGGCTTTGCAGCCGTTCGAGGGTGAGGGTGAGCTGCTGTTTCTGCATTTGGAGGCGATTGCGTTCACGGGTGCGATCGGCAATGAGCTGGCCTTGGGTGAGGCGATCGCCTTGCTTGACTTTCAGCCGACGTTCCGCAGGTTAACAGTCTTTTCTTGATGTGTATAGCACAAGCCAATGCCTAAAGCCCTTACCCAGCATAGATTCCTGACTCAGATCAAGTTTCCTGTCGCACTTCTGTCTTAATACTTCGTAACCTTGAGAGCGCTCGATTACTCAACCCCATCTAACGAGATTTCAATCGCTTCAGCGACCTCAAATCAGATGCACAACTGAAAACTAAAAGCAACCTGCGGAATGTAGGTTTCAGGTCTGCGGGGTCGGCAACTGAGACGGTAATGGTGAGGCGGCGCGGCTGGTCGCGGGTAGTTGCTGGCTGCTGTTGTTTTGGGGGAGATTGTGGGGCGGGGGCTGCTGGGCGGCGGCGGCGGTAGCGATCGCCACGCCTGCTAGGACGTATGGAAACAGCCCTTTCATCTCTGCACCCACAAGAAAGTCACAGTGGGAGAATACCCAAAGAAACAGAGAAGTCCTTGACTAAAATCTAGAGCTTCTAGCCTAAGTACAGGACAAAAATTGGACAGCCTCAGAGAAATCTTTAACTCTCCAGTTGAGATTGAGAAGAATCGAGCGCAGATAGTCGAGTCCATAGCGGAACAAGC
>NZ_JASATW010000140.1:0-1060 GCF_030405905.1 Sphaerothrix gracilis Ecp01 | reverse complement strand
ACCTTTAGAAGCCTCCGTTACTCTTTTGGAGGCGACCACCCCAGTCAAACTACCCACCAAGCACTGTCCTTCGCAAGAAGTTAGACTCTAGATAAGCAAAGGGTGGTATTTCAACAATGACTCCACAACGCCTGGCGACGCCACTTCAAAGTCTCCCACCTATCCTACACATTACTTATCCAAAGCCAATACTAAGCTATAGTAAAGGTTCACGGGGTCTTTTCGTCCCACTGCGGGTAATCGGCATCTTCACCGATACTACAATTTCACCGAGCTCATGGCTGAGACAGTATCCAAATCGTTACACCATTCGTGCAGGTCGGAACTTACCCGACAAGGAATTTCGCTACCTTAGGACCGTTATAGTTACGGCCGCCGTTTACTGGGGCTTCATTTGAGATCTTCGAAGTAAACTTCTAAACCCTCCACTTAACCTTCCAGCACCGGGCAGGTGTCAGGCCCTATACATCATCTTTCGATTTAGCAGAGCCCTGTGTTTTTGATAAACAGTCGCTTGGATCTTTTCACTGCGGCCTGTATTACTACAGGCGACGCTTCTCCCGAAGTTACGCGTCTATTTTGCCTAGTTCCTTAGCCATGAATCTCTCGAGCACCTTAGAATTCTCATCCCAACTACCTGTGTCGGTTTACGGTACGGGCTGCTTCACTCGCTTTTCTTGGAACCTCCTTCGCTGCATTATCACCTTGGCCGTAGCCTCAGTGTACTATCGCTTGCGCTTCAACGTACTATTCCGTCAGTACGCAGCAACCACGGAGATCCGTCACTTTTAGTGTGAGCAGGTACGGGAATATTAACCCGTTGTCCATCCACTACCCCTTTCGGGTTCGCGTTAGGTCCCGACTAACCCTCAGCTGATTAGCATAGCTGAGGAAACCTTAGTCTTTCGGTGTGCGGGTTTCTCGCCCGCATTATCGTTACTTATGCCTACATTTTCTTTTGTAGCTTCTCCAGCATACCTCACAGTACACCTTCGACGACACTACAATGCTCCCCTACCACTTTTACAAGTCCATAGCTTCGGTAGTATGTTTATGCCCG
>NZ_JASATW010000014.1:158098-167838 GCF_030405905.1 Sphaerothrix gracilis Ecp01 | reverse complement strand
GATATTCGCGGCTGAGATGGAGCCTTGGAAGGTGCGTAGCTCCACGTTGCCGCCGTCGCCCACTGCCGAAGTGGCGTCGATCGTCCCCGTAGTGGTGTTGATAGAGCCAGTGCCAGCGGCGACATCCAGAGCAATTTCGCCAGCGGCTCCGCCCTGACTAGACGCAGATGAGATATCGCTGCTGCTGATATTGCCTTCGTTCGTTATGAGGTTGATTTCGCCGCCGTTGCCCTCTACTGAAGTGGCTGTGAGGCTGCCGCTGGTGGTGTCTATCGAGCCGATGCCCCCTTGAATATCAAGCTGAATTTCACCGGCATTGGCATCGCCTCCAGAGCGGGTATCCACATTGGCGGTATCGATATTGCCAGCGGCGGTTGTGAGCGTAACGTCACCGCCCGTCCCCGTGGCTGAGCTGGCATCTAGGGTGCCGCTGCTGGTGTCAATCTGGCCGGTTCCCTGGGAGTTAGCGGCAATGTTGAAGTCTATGTCCCCTGCCGCGCCGCTGCCGCCAGTGAAGGTTTGGACGTCTAGGGTGGTGATGTTGCCGCCTGCGGTGTTGAAGGTGATATTACCGCCCTCACCATTTTCAGAGGTTGCGGAAACGGTGACGCCGCTGCTGCTGATATTGATTGCCCCCAAATCCTGGGTGACCTCTAGGTCAATAGCGCCGCCTTCGCTGTTGACTGAATCAGCCCTGAGGCCATTGTTGACCTTAATATCGCCGCCAGAGGAGGTGAGGCTAATATTGCCCGCTTCGCCGTCCGCCGAGGTGTCAATGCCAGCCACGGTAATCGCCGCCCCGGAAATCTCAATGTTGCGTCCGGCAGCGCGAATCACGTCAGCGGAGCCGTTCATCAAAAAGGAACCCGCGCCGTCATTGTCGGCATCAGCGGTGAAGGTAATGGCGCCGCTGCCCGGCTGAAACAGCAGTTCGTTGTCGGGTAGGTCATTGATGGAAACGTTGTTGCTGGCCTGGAGCGTGATGTTGGTGTCGCCCGACATGCCCTCTAGCTCAGACTCAAAGATGGTGAAGGTGCCGTCGGCGGGCGGTTCTCCGGCTAGCACCTCCGCTGACGCGGCATTGGGATCTGGGCCCAGGGCGTCCTGTCGCTGAGCGTCGTCATCACCGTCATCGGTGCCGCCAACAACGGCGATATTCTTCGGATCGAGCAGCAGGGTGCCAAATACCCCGTTAGTGGCTGAAGTATCCACAACGCCGTCAAAAATGAGGCTGTCCTTACCGGAAACTTCCACAAAGCCGCCGTCGCCTGCTAGGGAACCCCCCTGAGCGCTGATGCTGCCATAAAACCCGGTAATGTCGTCCGCCCAGACAATCACTTCGCCGCCATCCCCAGACCGGAGCGCGTCAGCCGAGAGGCTGGAGTCGGCGTCTACAAAAGTTCTGGCAGCGGTCGGAAGGTCGCTGCCCCCCTGATAGGCACCGCCGAGGCGAATTTGGCCGCCCCCCGTATTGCCGGCAGCGTCAATGTCGGCGTTGGCTACCGCGACGCGATCGCCCAGTACGGTCACGCGGCCCCCGGTCTGCTGGCTGCTGGTGTCTAAGCGACCAGAGGCGATCGCCGTTCCGGTTCCAGTCGGCAGCGCCACCCCGTTTGTCAGCCGCACCGCCCCGTCGGCCTCAACCGCGATCGCGGTTGCCTCAGCCACGCCGGAACCCGTCAGCAGTTCGGGCAGAGATAGGGGAGAAAGGGTACCCATCGCCGTCCCGTCTGCCAGCGTTTCCAGCTCTAGGCTCAGAGCCGCGCCCGCCTGGGAAATAATCACCCGGTTTTCGCCGGGCACAGCCGCGATCGTGATGTCGCCCCCTGGGGCTGAAAGGGTACCCAGGTTGACGACCTGACCGCCCAGCAGCGTCAGGCTCTCGCCCTGACCGACCTCTAGCACACCAGCGTTAACCAGGCTGCCGGGATCGTTAGCGGTGAAGCCAAAGCTGGTGGGATTGCCAACAAGGGCCTGATAGTCGTTGCTGCCGGTGGCATTAAAGGCGGTGCTGCCAAAGCCGATCTGATCGGCAGTCGTAGCGCTGAAGGCAGCCGGTACGTTTAGCCGCGCGTTCTGACCAAAGACGATGCCCGCTGGATTGACCAAAAACAGGTTAGAGTCCCCCCCGCTCACCTGCAATAACCCGTCAATCACCGACGGATCGCCGCTGACGATGCGGCCCAGAATATTTTGTACCTCTGGCTGACTGATGAAATTAGCAATCTCGTCAGCGTTGAGATTGAGCTGCTCTAAGCTGTGGAAGAGATTAGCTCCGTCGCCCGATAGGGTACCGCCGGTAATGTCAAAAGTTTGACCCTCAACGTTAACCACCGTGCCCGTACCGTCCTGGGCTGGGGTTACTGACTGAGCAAAGGCTGAGCGGACCTGTCCTGGCAAAAAAGCCCCAAAGGCAACCGTAGCCGCTAGATAAGCAGCGGCTGTGGACAGCTTATTCTGATGAGTCATGAGAAAAATAAAAGTCTAAGTACGGAGCGCAAAATACCGTTGCGCTAAAGTATGAATTTTTACTTGGGTTTTGATAGCGGTCTCACTATATCAAGCAGTCTGTCAGCTAAGTCTCTAGCGGTCGGGGGAAACTGCTGCTACTTTTGGTCAGGCTGCCGCTGCAAAACTCTCTCTTAAGAATCTTGCTTAGGGAGGATCCTCATTCTCTAAGCTGCTTACGGTGGTATAGCATTGACGCCAATAATCAGCCCATACGAGCATTAGAGGCAGCAGACTGATCAAAACAAAGGCAGCGGTCAACTCAGTCGAATTAAACAGTTAAATCTCACAGAAGCATTAATTCCCGTTAATCCCAGGAAGTTGCCAGAAGCCTTCTCAGTACAATAGGCATGTCTTGTGATTAGGCTTGTGCGTCCTCAAGCTTTTATAGACGCTGTTAATTTTTAAGATAGATCTCTCATGGCAAACGCTCAGTATATTTTGGCGCTTGATCTTGGCACGACGGGCAATCGAGCCATTCTGTTTAATCGCAGCGGTGACATTGCCGGACAAGCCTACAAGGAATTGACCCAGTATTATCCCCAGCCGGGCTGGTTGGATCACGATCCGCGAGAAATCTGGGACGATATCCAGTGGGCAATTCAAACTGCGATTCAAAAAGCCAGTATTGAGCCGACTGAGATTGCCGCCATCGGGCTGACGGTGCAGAGAGAAACCTGTCTGCTGTGGGATAAAACCAGCGGTCGGCCCTTGCACAATGCGATTGTCTGGCAGGATCGACGCACTGCTCCCATCTGCAACGAGCTGCGCCAGCAGGGATGGGCCGCCGATGTCGCCGATCGCACCGGCCTAGTTTTAGACGCCTACTTCTCCGCCACAAAGCTGCAGTGGCTGCTGGACTATGTGAAAGACCACCAACTAGACCCGCCGGTTGACCTAGACAACGTCCTGGCTGGAACCATCGATAGCTGGGTGCTGTGGAACCTAACCGGGCGCAAGGTCCATGCCACCGATCACAGCAACGCCAGCCGCACCATGCTGCTCAATCTGGCCTCTCTAGACTGGGATGAAAAGCTGCTGGATCTGTTTAATATTCCGGCCCATCTCATGCCGGAAATTCGTCCCAGCCTGGGCCACTTCGGCAACACCGATGCCGCAATTTTTGGGGCCGAAATTCCGATTATGGCAATTTTTGGCGACCAGCAGGCCGCTCTGTTTGCCCACGGCTGCAACCAACCCGGCCTGCTCAAATGCACCTACGGTACCGGCGCTTTTCTGGTGGCTCACACGGGTTCATCCGTGGCCCGATCGCAAAATCAGCTCCTCTCTACCGTCGCCTGGTCAACGGCTAAAGACGGCGGGGCCGATGTGGGCTATGCCCTGGAGGGCAGCATGTTTACCGCGGGGGCCTGCATTCAGTGGCTGCGGGACGGCATCAAGCTGATTACGACGGCAGCAGATACCGAGCCCCAGGCCCAAAAAGTAACCGACAACGGCGGCGTCTATTTTGTACCGGCCCTGAGTGGCCTGGGCGCTCCCCACTGGGATATGAATGCGCGGGGCGCCTTTTTAGGCATTACCGGCGGCGTGCAGCGGGAGCACATGATTCGGGCCGTGCTGGAGGCGATCGCCTATCAGGTCAACGAAGTCGTCGAGGCGGTCAATGAAGACAGCGGCACCCGGATCAAAATGCTGAAAGTAGACGGTGGGGCCTGCCAAAATGACTTTTTAATGCAGTTTCAGGCTGATGTCCTGGGCATTCCGATTGAGCGGCCAGCGGTGCTAGACGCCACGGCTCAGGGAGCGGCTTTCGGCGCTGGTCTGGCGGCAGGCTATTGGGATAGCTACGATGCCCTAATTCAAGATCGCAAGATTGAGCGGGTGTTTGAACCCAGTGACAACGCCCCATCGGCTCAGGCCAACTTTCATATGTGGCAAAAAGCCGTTCAGCGGGCCAAAAACTGGGTGGAGTAAGCTAGTAGGGGCAGGGTATGCCGTGCCCTCCAATCGATCACCCTCCGTTGCGGCTACGTTCTTGCCGTGATGGATTTGCCTTTGGAAGGAGAGCCGCCTTTGACAGAGACCGCGATCGCTCAGTTTTGGACATTGGTGAAGGGAGTTCTGGCGCTTGACCCCAATTTGTTTCAGCTCATCGAACAGTTTTCCCAGCGCTCTTGGGGCGCAGCGGCTGTCGTTCTGCTGGCGGGGCTGTCCCTGGGCGTTGCCGAAAGCGTTGTCCTGTTTATCAATCGCGTCCGTCCCGCCCGGTTCATCTTCAGCCTGCTGATTGGGGCCGTTCTCTTTGCCTTTGGCTATGGCTTTTGGGTGCTGACCACCTGGCTTTCTAGCGCCTGGCTGCTGCGCATCAACCTGTCGCTAGAGACGATCGCCCTGGTGCTGGCCTACAGCTACGCGCCGCTGATGTTTAGCTTTGTGGGGGCGCTGCCCTACTTCGGCGTGCCGCTGCTGCGGCTGCTGTCGGTCTGGACGCTGCTGGCGATGATGCTGGGCTTTTCGGCAGTGGCGGATCTGTCCTGGGTGCGAGCCTTTGAAGCTGTAGTAGTGGGCTGGATTATGCTGCAGCTGCTGCAGCAAACCGTAGGACAGCCCGTGGCTGCCCTGGGTCGCTGGCTGGCTAATACGGTGGCTGGCGTCCGGCTGGTGACAGACTGGCGATCGCTCAACGACCTGCTGCGAGCCGGAGAAGCCTTTCTCGCGGATGCCGTTTTGCCTAATCGCTCTTTACCAGAGGCAGAGGCGGTAGTAGCAGCAGATGTAGAATTTGCCCACGCCAACCGGGAGTGGGTCGCCGCTCGCTCTGTCTCGCCCTCCCCCCCCTCGCAGCCCAAACGCAGCGCCACGGCCCAGCCGTTTCCGCTGCGGCGATCGCTGCAGTATGTCGGCCTAGCCCTATTTGCCGTTCTGATCACCTTCGTCCTGTCTCCCGTGCGGCGCTTTTTGATTGGTGCCTACGTCACCTCCGGCACCGCCTGGGTACAGTTTTTTATTGATCTGGCCTGGATTAGCCTGCTGATTTTTATTATTAGCGGCCTGCTAGCTCCCCTAGAAGCGCTGGGCTGGTGGGCGGGCTGGTATGGCGATCCGATTGCCGCTACCCAGCCCATAGTGGCTCCCCAAACGCTCCCGCGCGATCGCATCAGGCGCGTCTTAGTTTATCTAGACGGTACGGGGCAATCGACCCAAGACTACCAGCCCTTTGTCGCCAACTTCCTCGACCAGCTAGCCCAGCAGCTTCCAGACGATGTGCTGCTGGTGAAAGGGCTGATGTCCTATTCAGTGCTAAATCGTCCCCTGACCGAAGATCGGCCCTTTGCTTTTTTCTGGCGCTGGGTAGAAGGGCTGGGGCCAGAACCGCAGGAAAGCTGGGTCAGCGCCTTAGTCAGCTTTCGCAACATGCTGATGGTGAGCGTTTCTGCCGATCAGCGCTACGGCCCGGTTTACAACTGGGGGATTGCCCAACGCATTTACGACAGTCTGGTGCGGCTGGGCTATCCGGCTGAAGGCGGCGTACCGATTACCTTAGTGGGCTACAGCGGTGGCAGTCAGGTAGGGATGGGGGCTGTGCCGTTTTTGAAAAATAGTCTCAATACCTCGGTGGAGGTCATTTCCCTCGGCGGCGTAATTAGCGGTCGGGTAGATGCCCTAGAGGTAGAGCAGCTTTATCATTTAGTGGGCGATCGCGACTGGATTGAGCGGTTAGGCATTGTCCTGTTTCCCCGCCGCTGGAAAATATCTTTTCTCTCCTATTGGAACCGGGCCAAGCGCAAAGGCAAAATCAGCATCATTGCCCTCAAAGACATGGGGCATCAGGGCATTGGCGGCATGTTAGATCCCAAGCCGCGCCACGGGGAAAGTCGCTCTCACCTGCAGCGGACGTTGACGCTAGTTCTCAGCATTCTGCAGGACAAATTTGCCGAGCAGCTCGCGGCGGATCGCCTCCCCCCCCAAACTGAAAGCAACTATCAGCGCTACCAGCAGGCCGACTTCAATCACTGGAGCTACTATCCCCTAGAGCAAACCGTTGACCCTCAGCGCTATCAGCCTATTGCCCCCTGGATGGGTCGCCTGATTTTACCTAGCCCAGAGCAGCGCCGCCGGGTAGAAGGGGTGCTGTTTGAGGTACATCATGCGGCAGCTCCTTATGCCTCCCTGGTGGGCAAAGTCGTGACCCTGCGCTGGAGTCTGCAGCCGGAAGTGCAAAGCCATGTGCGTCAGGTAACGCAGGACGTGCACTTTAGCGCTGAGGCGGAATATACCCACCGGCAAGGACTGGTGCATCCGATTCGGCTTAACCACTGGCGGCAGGTGAATCCGCTGGAATCTCTGGCCGGATCTCATCCACAGAATGACGTGATTGTGGCGCTGCCGCGGCCAGTGCAGGTGGAGGAGATGCGGTGGATGGGCAAATGGGGCGATGAGGCCAATGGAGAAGATACCAGGACGCCGAGACAGAGAGACGGCAGCGGGCGGATAGGGCAGGAGTGGATGCTCTATATTGAGCACGAGCCGGTGCAGATTAGCGGACGTTACTACGGACTGGTGCAGTTTTTAGGGCCGGAGGAGCCGGGGAGCGATCGCTATCGCGTAGTTCACTTTGACCGAGAGAAGCGGCGGTTTACCGGGGTGCAGGAGACGGTGCGGCTGCCCCAAGTGGTGACGGATAAGAACGGGACGCTGCCGTCAATCGCAAACCAGATTGAGCAGTCCCCCCAAAACCAAGAGGGCTGGTATATCTATGGTGCGCCAGATGCAGCAGGGCTGTTTACGGTGCAGGCCGTTGCGCCGCGCGATCTGTTCCGGCTGCTGCCGACGCGGACGCTGCTGCAGGCCAAGGCGGGTCTGCGCTATGTCGAGCGCAAGTCTTGGCAGGATTTAGAAACTAAGAAAGGGCAGACAGAATCGGTGCTGATTAGCCCCAATACGGCAACGGCGCAGCAGGCGCGGCAGGCTTGGCAAGTGGGCGATCGCGCTTTGTTAGTTCATATCTACGGCGGCATTGGCGGCAATCAGCGAGAACCGGCGGCCCAGGGGCCAATTTACTTCGGTCACTTTGCCTATGGGGTGGCGACGGTGGTGCATGAGCCGCTGGCCGATGAACCCCAGTTTGATATTCGCTACTACCAGGTCTATACCCACAATACCCACGGCATTATTGCTGGGGTGCTGCACTGGACGCGCTACATGGGCGATCGCCAGTGGGGCTTTTTGGGCACGCGCCCGGTGGCAGATATTTTGATTAAGCACTCGGCCTATACGGAACCGTTTGACTTTAATGGTTCTCTGCCGACAGCCCTAGACGATTTAATTCGCCAGTTAGAGACGATGGTGGCCCGCTACCGGATTGGCGACGGCACCGGGGGCACCTATGTCGGCCCGGCTAATAACTGCGCCCAGGATTCTAACCAGGCGCTCTATGCCAGTATCAAGCAGCTAGAGGAGCTGATTCAGGCCAGTCCGCCCAAGCGATCGCGCTGGCAAAAGGATCACCCAGAGCAGGCTAAGCGCTATCAGCAGCTTTTAGCGATTCGGCGGGACCTGCAGCGAGATCTGCTGCCTCTAGGCAGTGCCCGCGCCGACTGGGAAGATGGCCGCGAGGTGTTGGGCAGCAATCTAGAAGATTTTCCGCTGAAGACGCTGGGGCGGGGGCTGCTGAGCTGGCGCACCATGCTGCCACGGGTGGCCAGCGATACGGTGACGAAGCTGTTTCTGCGGCATGGGGCCTGTCTGTGGGTGCTGCGGACAAATCAGGTGGGAGGCCATGACCCAGAAATCGAACCGATCGCGCCGGTAACGTTTTGAGCTTGAATCTATTAACGACCAGCCTCGCTTTGACCTATGAGCCTCTCCGAAGAATTGCTCGTCATCAACGTACTCTAAACCATAGAGCTGGATCAGCTCTCGCAGCGTGACTGTTTCTGCTTGCAGAATCTGTGCCATTGGCTGACCCGCCTTTTCATCCTCCGCAGGCCGCGAAGCCTATTTATCATCTTAGGTGAATTATCCAGAGCGATCGCTTCTAGCATCCTCAGCAGGGACCGTTTTTTGCAAACAAAGCGAGTTCACTTCGCAATGATGAGAAAAAACGGTCTTTCAGTGACGCTAGCTGAGCTAAGAAGCATACGAACGGTTGCGTTGTAGATACGGGGCAATTGGGCATGAGGTGATGATTGCAATGGAACAGATCAAACTTTTGAGTCAGCAGATTGCTGAAAAATTTCAGCCAGAGCAGATGATTCTGTTTGACTCATACGCTGACGGTGAATAAACTGAGGACTCAGATGTGTGATTATCCTTTGGTTTCCGTCAGGGACCGTTTTTTCTGGTTCTTGCGGGATTAACTGCTCTGTTTGCAAAAAACGGTCCCTCTGGGCGTCGAAAACAATTACAAAGTGAGCATTTGGAATAAGCTGCCTGAGAATTTTGCGATGCTCATCGGCGTCATTACGGCGGCGGAAACGAGCAACGGTAATGCGTTGGCATTTGGGCAATAGGCGAACTATGCCTAGACGTGATGTGTCCGGTGATGGCGGTGTTTCGCCGCTGAAAAGACTGCGAGAGCAGGCTAGCTTGTCGCAGGAGGAGCTAGCCAGGCGGATTGGGGTGTCGGTGAAGACGATTAGTAACTGGGAGCGGGGGGTCTACCCAGCGACGATGACGGTGCCGCAGGTAAAGGCGATTTGTGAGGCGTTGGGGGTGTCGCTGGCTGAGCTGCCTGACAGCTTTGCGCCTGTCGAGAATGGTTTCAACCGCTAAGTTGACGCCTATTCACCCTCTACCTGTCGCTGCTGATTGACGAATCTCTCTGCTTCTTCCAGAGTTCTAAAATCGTTTGGATATCGCTCTCTTAAGACCGCCGGTAGCTTGTCACAGTCTCTATTTTGATAAGGCTCTAACTCTGACGGTAGTGTGGCATTACAGATCAGCGGGGGATTCTCGCTTTTGAATTGCTGCCTAGTCAAATTGCCAGCCCTATTCAAACTTGTATTTAGCAGGATAGCCCTGGAAAGGTCAGCGCTGTCGAGGTCGGCGCTGGCGAGGTTGGCGCTGGCGAGGTTGGCGCTGTCGAGGTCAGCGCTGTAGAGGTTGGCGCTGGCGAGGTTGGCGCTGGCGAGGTTGGCTCTGTAGAGGTCGGCGCTGTAGAGGTTGGCGCTGTAGAGGTTGGCGCTGGCGAGGTCGGCGCTGTCGAGGTAGGCGCTGTAGAGGATGTCGCGGATGGAGCTGTCGCGGCTGGAGCGGTCGCGGTTGGAGAT
>NZ_JASATW010000014.1:0-157967 GCF_030405905.1 Sphaerothrix gracilis Ecp01 | reverse complement strand
CTCTGGCGAGGTCGGCACTGTCGAGGTTGGCGCTGGCGAGGTCGGCGCTGGCAAGGTCGGCGCTGGCAAGGTCGGCGCTGGCAAGGTCGGCGCTGGCGAGGTTGGCTTTAGAGCAGTGAGGGCCAACTACTTTTGTGAAAGTACCAGTGCCTAGAGAATCCGCATAGTGAATGATTCTAAGTAGTTTCTCCTTATCAAACGTTTCCGTCCCCGGTTCACCGCAAGGATGAAATGAAATATCAGACTTTGGCGCATCTTTAGGCAGGTTTGAATATTCTTCAGGCTGGGCCGCTGCGTGCAGTTTGAACAACATAATCAGCGCGTTTAATCCGACAAAGATATCTACTTGCCTCAATCCAGTTGGAACTGCCTGTTCTTTGAGCTTTAGCATCTTCTTCTGCGGCAGATTCTCCGTCGGCGGCTGATCCAGAAACTCCCCCTCGCACCAGCGCAGATAAAACTCATGCAGCCGCTCAAACAGCCGTACCCGGTCTAACTCACTTTCCGCCAGCAGCTCAAACAGATACTCCACAATCTCCACGCTCAGCCCGCCATAGCCCAGCAGATCATAGATTTGCCCGTTCACCGTCCGGTCATCCAGGCGAAATCGCCTGCCTCGATCATCTAACTTTGTCCACTCCTCAAAAGCTGCTACCAGTCGCTCGGCAAACAGATATTCACCAAAGCTCTTATGGGCAAACTCCACCGAGCCGCGCTTGTCTCCCTCCCCCGGCTTCAGGTAAAACGTGGTCAACAGATTGTTCAACGCCTTATCCTCAGCTTGGCCCGTTGTCTGCTGCGACTGCTTCAGCAAAGCCGCGATCGGATTTGCCGTATCTTGAAACCGATCCTTCAGCATTGCCAGCCGCGCCGTTTCATTGCCCGACTGCACCACGCACAGTGCCGCCTCCTGTAGCACCTCCCGCAGATCGTGCAGATCTTCCAGCCCCGCCAGCCGCAAGTTTTCATCCTGCCGCTGCTTCTCCAGCACCCAGTTCACCGACTCGCGGTAGATTCGCAGCTTAGCCTGCACCCGCTGGTTGACTTGCCCTGCAGTATCGGCAAACATCTCACGAGTCAGATGGCCTTCCCGGTGCAGCCGCGCCAGCAGATAGATCAGTAGCGGCTCCCGTGCTAGGTTATCGGCAATCTCATCTGGACACGCCTGGATAAACTCACGAAACTGATTAACCTCAGCTTCGCCAAAAATCGCCTGCCAATTCGCTAACCACTGCTCCCGCAACCCATCGCTCATCAGCTCCAGCCGTACCCGCTCTAAGCCTTTTGTCTGGGTGATCAGTTGATTCACATTCTGTAAGGCTAAAGGTCGCCCCGTCACCAAGCATTGATGATGGCTGCGCGCCTGAAAATCCGCCACCTGCTGCAAAAACTCTTTTAGGCCACCCGTTGCCCGGCCTTCCAGCAGTAGTTCATCAAAGCCATCCAAGATAATTAAAAACCGAGTATTCCGATCCGCCAGCCAGTCAGAATCACCCCGGACAAACCTCACCTGTTCTAAATCTGGACAATCTTCTAGCGTCTCCGTTAGATTGTTCGCCAGCGCTCGAATATGCCGCAGTCGGATCAAAATCGGAATGTAGGAAAACGCCAGTTCTCGCCGCACCCAGTCGGCCAACATGCGGCAGAAAACCGACTTCCCTCGGCCCGCATCCCCTTCCACGAACATCACTTTACGCGGTTCGTTCGGGTTTTCCAGCAATCGCCTAGCCCAGTCGTGAATATTAATCGGCCTCTCGTTTGGCAGCTTTTCACCCGCCTGCGTCAGCGGCTGCACGTCCAGCGACACATAGATATCTTCAAACCGAATCAGCGGATCGCGCTCGTCAAAGACCTGCTCCTTGGGCAGTAGTGCAATCTTCGTTTCTAAATATTCGTTGATACTGTCATAGCGATCCTGTACTGCCTGCCCGCCTGTGCGGTAAAACTCCGCCAGCGGCTCCGCGCTCTCACCCGCCTCAGCCACGGCCTGATGCAGATAGCGATGCGTCCCCCACGCCACTTGCTCAACCAGTCGGCGGCTTTCACTTTGATCAAGACCAGCCTGATTCATCTGCTCGGCTAGCACTTCGCTGAACGCAGCCGCCAGTTCTGATTCCCGAAAGCGACTGGTAACAGCTTTCATCTCTGCTGAGCTGATTTGCGCCGTCTCAAGGCGAGCAAGCTGCTTTTCCACCAACCGCTTCAGCGACACCTGCTCCAGCTTGGCCCTGATCGCCTCATCACTCACCTGACTCAGCACCGCTTCCAAACTCTGCAAATAGGCAAGCTGCGCTGCAATAGCGATCGCGCTTTCATAAGTCGGCTCAATTTTCACCAGATCTAGGTAAACCCGCAGCAGCCCAATCCCGACCGAGACAAACGGCAGCCCTGAAATCGCCAGTTGTGTTACTGGAGAGTCCAAAGTTTGCAGGAACGGTTCAATCTGCGACCAGTGAGATTGGAGCTGTTTGATCGCAGGGGCCTGTTCCTTCAGTTCCTCTCTGACATCGTTCGTCGTCGTAATCGCATCAATGCCCCGCTCAGCCAGTTCTCCCCAAGGAATCTCTCTCACATCCGTGTTGAGAAACTGCCAAAATCCCTGCAAAACCTGCATTGCTGCTACCGGATAGTAAAAAGCTGCTCTCAGGATAACCTCGCAGCATTGACATTGGCATAGTTTTTAGCTGCTAGTTCGATAGGCCAAAACACCCGACAATAAGACAGCAGCAACTAAGCAATCTTGAACCGTGAGCGATCTCTTAAAAGGCACCAATCTTTACCTGATTGGCATGATGGGCACTGGCAAAACCACCGTCGGTAAAATCATTGCCAAAAAGCTGGGCTACCGCTTCGTCGATACCGACGCCCTGATCGAGCAGGCCACTCAGCAAAGCATCCCTGAAATCTTCGCTGCCGAAGGAGAAGCCGCCTTCCGGGAAATTGAAACCCAGATTTTGAGCCAGGTCGCCCCCTATACGCGCCTCGTCATCGCCACCGGCGGCGGCATCGTCACGCGGCCTAAAAACTGGAGCTATCTGCACCACGGCATCGTGGTTTGGCTAGACGTACCGCTAGCGCTGTTGCAGGCTCGGCTGCAGAACGACACTCAGCGACCGCTCCTGCAGCGAGCAGACTGGATAGAACATTTGCAATCCCTCAGCCAGCAGCGCCAACCACTCTACGCCCAAGCCGACGTCCGGGTAGAAATTACCGCGCGCCAATCTCCAAAAACTGTAGCTGATGTTGCTCTCATTTCAGTACACCAGCTCATTTTGGAAAATCCTGTCCCGACCACGCCGCCAGAGATTAAAATCCACGGAATAGAACCCCCGAATGCCGCCGATAAGAACTAGGATGGCAGATGGTTTTATAGAAACTTTTCGTAAGGTGGGCATTGCCCACCCTCTTTTGCTCCCTTACTCAGTATCCTCATCCATGCTCAACGAAAGCGAATATATTGTCGAAGCCGAAGCGACCCGCGTCCGTGTCCTCAGCGAAGCCCTGCCCTACATGCAGCAGTTTCGCGGCCAAACCGTCGTCGTTAAATATGGCGGCGCTGCCATGAAAGACGGCAGCCTCAAGGCCAAAGTGATTCGAGATATCGTATTTCTGACCTGCGTGGGAATTCGTCCAGTGGTCGTCCACGGCGGCGGCCCTGAGATTAACACCTGGCTGGGCAAGCTTGGTATTGAACCTCAGTTTAAAAACGGGCTGCGAGTCACCGATGCGCCCACAATGGACGTGGTTGAAATGGTGCTGGTGGGCCGGGTCAATAAAGAGCTGGTTTCGCTGATTAACCAGGCAGGCGGCTCAGCAGTCGGGCTTTGCGGCAAGGATGGCGACCTGATCAAAGCCCGACCCCAGGGCGATGCAGGAGTGGGGTTTGTGGGCGAAGTCAACAGCATTGATGCGCGGCTGGTGAAGTCGCTGGTGGAGGCGGGCTATGTGCCTGTCATCTCTAGCGTGGCGGCGGATGAAAAAGGACAGGCTTACAACATCAATGCCGATACGGTGGCGGGTGAACTGGCGGCGGCCCTCAGTGCTGAAAAGCTGGTGCTACTAACCGATACGGCTGGCATCCTGCGAGACTACAAAGATCCTTCCACCCTGATTCCCCGGCTCAACATTCAAGAAGCCAGGCAGCTCATTGATGACGGTATCGTGGCCGGCGGCATGATACCCAAAGTTACCTGCTGCGTGCGATCGCTGGCCCAGGGTGTGCGCTCAGCGACGATCGCCGATGGTCGCATTCCCCACGCCCTGCTGCTGGAGATTTTTACCGACTCCGGCATGGGTTCAATGATTGTGGCTTCTAAATACAGCCTCTAAGCAAAAAGGCACCCAGGAGGTGCCCTTTCGCTTCAGTGAGTAAAACATAGACCAGGATCAGATAATAAGTAATCCTGGATTCAATATAGAGGGTTCGATATAGCAACAGCGTTACTCAAACAACCCTGGGCGACAGGGAACTGTTCTAGAGCCTTGGACCAGGCTGGCGCTCTATGCGATCGCTGCAGTTGGTCTAACGCTGTTGAATTCATAGTAGATTTTTCCAGCTGCTACAGCCTCTGTCTTCAGTCCTATTTATGTTTAGGCTGAACACTCTATCTTAGGCAGGAGAAGGCTAGGGAGTGGAAGTTAAGCCCTAAGTCTGCAAAAAGCTCAGCCATTGCCTATGCGGCGACTACGCCAGCCTCTCCCCTGGCGACAGCTAACTGCGCTAGCCCAGGCCCAGCCATGGGAGCAAGTGGTCTCATTTCGGCGCCGCAAACTGGGTTGATTCAAGCCTAGTTTGCTACAAAGTCGCTGCTTTAGTCCTAAAATCAAAAGGCTGGAACTAATCAGCTAAAACTAAACGCCGAGATTTTGGTGGCAGAAACTTGCTTTTGAAGATATTTATACAGATTTGAACTTGAGTCGAACTGCTCTGTAAAAACGAACTTAAGTCAAGTTTTTTAGAGTTAACTCTGGGCGATCGCTGCCTTTAAGAAAACTGTTTTGGTTGATTAAATTTCGCTTTTACCGCTATTTCTACACTGACGATGAAATCACTTGGAAGACACATTCTGGTCGAATTTCACGGCTGCTCCACCGAAATTCTTAACGACGTACCGCTGATTGAAAAGAGCATGATTGAGGCGGCTAAAGAGGCCGGAGCGACCTTAATTAGCTCCGTTTTTCACCATTTCTCGCCCTTTGGCGTTTCGGGCGTAGTCGTCATTCAAGAGAGTCATTTAGCCATTCATACCTGGCCGGAATATCGCTATGCTGCCGTGGATTTATTCACCTGCGGCTACAGCGTCAACCCCTGGATTTCCTATGACAAACTGAAGCAGGCTTTTCGGGCAGAACATGGCTCTGCCATCGAGCTAAATCGAGGCCAGCTAGACCTGCTGGAGCGTTCGGAAATTGAATTAGGTGAGCTACGAGATGAAGCTACAAAAGCTCTGGTACTACCCAAATTTAGCCGCAGCGTTTGGTTCACCGATCGCAACGAAAACATGGCGCTCTCAATTCGCCACAAAGGAGAGCGGGTTTTTCGCGAGAAATCGCCCTATCAAACTGTCGAGATTTTCGACACCTTTGAATACGGCAAAATGCTGACCGTAGACAACATGGTGATGTGCAGTGAGAAGGATGAAAAAGCCTATCACGAGATGATTATCCATGTGCCGATGCTGAGCCAGCCTGCTATTAAAGACGTATTGGTGATTGGGGGCGGTGACGGCGGCAGCGTGCGGGAAATCCTCAAGCATCCCCAGGTAGAGCAGGTAACGATGGTGGAGATTGACGAGGTAGTGGTAAAGGCGTCGCAGCAGTTTTTGCCTACTCTGTCTAAGGCATTAGACGACCCCAAGCTAAACCTGATCATTGGCGATGGCATTGACTTTGTGGCCCAGGCTCCAGAGGCTAGCTATGACCTGATCGTGGTCGATTCTTCCGATCCGGTTGGCCCTTCGGAAGGACTCTTTAGCGCCGACTTTTACCAGCAGGTCTATCGCTGCCTGCGTCCAGGCGGGCTGATGACGGCCCAGAGCGAATCGCCCCGCTTTAACCAAAAAGCCTTTGTTGATCTCAACCGCTGTCTGAAGCAGATTTTTGGCGTCGATCAGGTGCAGTGCTATCTGGCCTTTATTCCCACCTATCCCACAGGCATGTGGAGCTTTAGCTACTGTGCCAAGGACGGGCCCCATCCGGTGCGCAATCTCGACCGCGATCGCGCGGCTCAGTTTGCCCAGGCGAAAGGATTGCAGTACTACAACGCCGACATGCATACGGCAGCCTTCTGCCTGCCCACCTTCATCCGCAACATGCTGTTTGAAAGCGTTGGGGTATAGGGGGCGATGCCAAGCCGCAAAGCAATCATCCGAAACTTTGACCCCAGCGGAGTCGGGCTAGACAACGGCAATCTCTATGGCCTGCCGTTCGACTATGACAGCGCCAATATCATTATTTTTGGCGTGCCCTGGGAAGTGACCGTGTCCTACCATCAGGGTACCGCGCAGGGACCAGCCGCTGTCCTGCAAGCCTCTCCCCAGCTTGACCTCTATGATTTGGATAATCCAGACGGCTGGCAGCAGGGCATTTTTCTCGTCCCTACCCCCGACTGGATTGAGCCTAAAAATGAGGCGCTGCGCCAGCAGGCTCAGCAGATTATTGAGGCTACCGAGCGGGGCGATCCCATTGCAGAGCGTCCAGACTTGGCCCAAGCTCTCGCAGAAATCAACGCTGAGTGTGAGGCCGTCAACCACTGGCTCTATACCCAGACCCAGACAGCCCTCGCTCAGGGAAAAAAGGTAGGGGTAATCGGCGGTGATCACAGCGTACCGTTGGGTAGCCTGCGGGCGATCGCGGCGCAGTATCCTGACTTTGGCATCCTCCACATTGATGCCCACGCCGACCTGCGCCACGCCTATCAGGGCTTCCAGTTTTCCCACGCCTCGATTATGAACAACGTGCTGCAGCTTCCCCAGGTCAGCCGTCTGGTGCAGGTAGGGATTCGGGATATTTGTCATGACGAAGTGGCGCTGATTGACCGCTCAAACGGCCGCGTGGTCACTCATTACGACGCGACGCTAAAGCAGCGGCGCTATGAGGGCGTGCCCTGGCTAGAACTGTGCCAGCAGATCGTGGCGGCGCTGCCGCGTCAGGTGTATGTCAGCTTTGATGTAGACGGGCTAGATCCCAAGCTCTGTCCCAGTACCGGCACGCCCGTACCGGGAGGGCTGGAGCTAGAAGAGGTTTTTTGCCTGCTGCGGGAAGTCAGCCGCAGCGATCGCCAAATTATCGGCTTTGATGTCTGCGAGGTGGGCAGCGGCGAATGGGACGGCAATGTCGGCGCTCGGATTGTTTACAAGCTTTGCAATCTGCTGTCGCTGTGAGCCTAGCGCTGCGCAGGAAAAAGCGTGAGCATCTGGCTCAGGACTGCCCAATGTCTGATTTAGACTGCGCGAATTCAACACACTGGCGCTAGCCGCTATGCTACTGAGGTTGTCAATCGCTTTTCTGCATGAGCGGCTCCTTGCTTAAAGATAAGAAGATTCGGTTTTTGATATGCGGTGGCATTACAGCCGCTTTTAATCTGGTAGCAATATCGGTTCTTGTAGCCCTGTTTGAAGCTAAAACGCCGCTGCTGCGTAATCTGGCAAACGTGACGGCGATTGAAATTTCGCTGCTGTTCAGCTTTTTAGTCTATCGGCTGGGAGTCTGGCCCCAGGCAAGCTGGCGACTAAAGCCTGTTTTGCTCTACCAGTTGCCGATGTACCATCTATCCATGGCAGGAATTATCCTATTGCGCAGCTTTCTCATTTTTCCGGTTTTAGACTGGCTGGGTGTTCACTACCTAGCCAATACCCTCATGGGTATTGGTTTGGGGGCTGGGCTAACTTATTTTTTGGGAGAACGGGTCATCTTTAGCCTTCAGCCAGGGAAAGCGCTGAGAAGAGAGTAGGGCATTATGGCAGGTCTGCGTTTAGAAACTTCTCGTCTCATTATTCGAGACTGGGCACCCGATACTGATGCCGAACAGGGCTACCGAATTTACGCAGATCCAGCCGTTACCCAGTGGATTGGCGATCGCCGAACGGTTCAGACTTTAGCAGCAGCCCGAGATCGCCTGCAGCAATACCGCGATCGCTTTTACACTCATCAGGACGGTACCGGAGCCTGGGCCGTGGTTGAAAAGGCGAGCGCCCGAGCGATTGGAACGATTTTGCTGAAGGAGCTTCCTGACGCCCAGGGAGAGCCAACCCAGGATTTTGAGATTGGCTGGCATTTTGGTCAGGCAAGCTGGGGCAAAGGGTTTGCCACCGAAGCTGCCGAGGCCATCATCAACTACGGCTTTCAGCAGCTCGGACTCGATGCCCTCTATGCGGTCACCCTGCCGCACAATCACCGCTCTATCCGCGTCACTCAGCGCCTGGGGATGACACCGCTCGGCCTCACCCATCGCTATTATGAAGGCGCAGAACTGAGCCTCTTTGAGCTGAAACGTCCGTCGTAATCTCGTCAGCGTTCAGGGTGGCAGACAGGAAAAGCCTAAAAACCTATCGCCGCATCTCTAGTTCCCCGCGTCCCCATCTCCTCTACTTTTTTCATTTTCTAGGTGAACAGATGATCTTTAGCCTCCGGCAAGAGCAGAAACCCTCTCCCGCGCCCCATCCCAACAAGCCTATTTGAAGCCGCTGCTTTGCGGTGGTTATATCCGCTGACACGGGGGGCGATCGCTAGGCTAGAATGCTGCTATCTCAGCCTTTGCTGACTAACGATATTTTTTGCTGAATGCTCTGATGGATATGGTGGCGATGCTGAACGGGCAGTCTCAACCAACCCGACCTCAACCGCTGCGCTGGCTGCTGACTGGAGCAACCCTGTGGTTAGCCACCAGCGTTTGTCCGGTCGCGGCTCAAACCCCGCAGAACCCGGAAATCCGCGTCGGTATTGTCCAGCGCTTTGGGGAAGCTGAGGACGATGAGCTGATGATTGAGCCGCTCGAGGGTGCCCTCACGCTCACGTTCGAGACGGGGGGGCAAACCCAAACCGTCACGACTAATCAGGTTAAGCTCGATATTGGCCTCCAGCCTTTGCCTAAACCGGCCCTGCAGGAGCGGGTCGTTCTCAGCACCCACCGCAGCTTTGAAAGCGCCGAGGACAGCGCTAATCAGTGGCGCGATCGCGGTATTGAAGTAGAAGTTGCCCAGCCCAACGGTTGGGAAGTTTGGGCCAAGCGGGAAATTTATGCTACCCCCTTGCTGCGGCGACTGCTGATCAAGAACGTGCAGTCCCGTGGCTTTGATCAGGTTTTTCTCGACAGCGAAGTGGTCACGGCCATTCCCAAAGCGGCTTTTATCGCCAACGGCTATCGCTACAGCCGCGATCGCCTTGAAATTACCGCCCCTAATCGCCGCATTCGCGTGGTGGCAGGAGAAGGAAGCCGCGATCGCAAGCTTTATGGCGGCGACCTGGTGCTGCAGCCCAACACCTATGGCACCTATACCCTAGTCAACGAGGTGCCGATTGAAACCTACCTGCGGGGCGTCGTACCCTATGAAATTGGCCTAGGGGCACCGCCCGCCACAATTGAGGCGCAGGCTATTCTCGCCCGCACCTACGCCCTGCGGAACTTGCGTCGGTTTGCCGTTGATAACTACCATCTCTGCGCCGATACCCAGTGCCAGGTCTATTTCGGCATCAGCGGGGCAGCCACGGCCAGCGATCGCGCCATCGCGGCTACCCAAGGGCTAGTCTTGACCTATGAGGACGAGCTGATTGACGCCCTCTACTCCTCTACCACCGGCGGCGTTACCGCCAAGTTTAGCGACGTTTGGAACGGCCCCGATCGGCCTTATCTGCGATCTGTAATCGACTCTGTGCAAGGGGTTTGGGATTTGAGCCAAAAGCCCCTGTCTGAGGAGGCCAATATTCGGGCTTTTCTGGCTATCGAGCAGGGATTCAACGAAGACGACTGGGAGCTGTTTCGCTGGCAGGCAGAGAGCGATTTGACCGAAATCACCCAGGATTTGCAAACCTATCTGCAAAGGCGGCAGCACCCGCTGGCGAATCTCACCCAAGTTAGCCAGCTACAGGTGGCGGAGCGATCTGCCGGAGGCCGGATTCAGCGCTTGGCTGTACAGAGCGACTTGGGCGTGATTGAGCTGGAAAAAGACGAGATTATTCGGGCGCTGTCTGCGCCTCGTAGCCTGCTGTTCTATCTTGATCCTGTCTACGAAACGCCAGCCAGTGAAGGCGCAAGCAGCGCTCCTCCAGTGCTTAAAGGCTACCGATTTGTCGGCGGTGGCTGGGGGCACGGGGTTGGCATGAGTCAAACAGGAGCCTATCATTTAGGTGAGCTGGGCTGGAATGCCGCTCGCATCGTGCAGTTCTACTATCCCAACACGGAGCTGAAGCCGATCAGCCGCGAGCTAACGTTCTGGCGCGAACCTCAAGAGGCTTCCCTGAATACTGCTCCCGAATAACGGGCGGCAGGCGGGTGATTTTAGGCAGTTAGAGCGCAAGCGTCAAGGAAAAATTACCGGGTTTCAACCGAGCGATCGCTGCTCCTGTGATCTAAAGGGGGATGCGATCGCTTTTTGCCCAGCGCTACTATCGGCCCTGTAGCACACACTCAGGTTAGAAATGACTAGCGCCGCCGCCACCGGAAATATTCCCCTGATAGGATTAGGCACCTACCAGCTCACCGGCAACACCGCCACTGAAATCGTTAAGCACGCTCTGCGCCTTGGTTACCGCCACATTGACACCGCCCAAGCCTATGACAACGAAGCCGCTGTCGGTCACGGGATCCTCGCTTCAGGGCTGCCCCGCGCTCACGTCTTTGTCACCACCAAAGTCTGGCCCGATCGCTTCAGCCGCCCAAAGCTAATCCAGTCTGTAGACGACAGCTTGCAAAAGCTAGGCATAGACTATATCGACCTGCTGCTGCTGCACTGGCCCAATCCTGACGTGCCTTTATCCGAAACCTTAGAGGCCCTAATGACGGTGCAAAACGCTGGCAAAACTCGCTTCATCGGCCTCAGCAACTTTACCATTGACCTGATGCAGCAGGCCGTCGAGATTTGCGGTCAGGGCAAGCTGATTACCAACCAGATTGAATATCACCCCTACCTCAATCAGGATCGCGTGATTCAAGCCGCCCACGATCTAGACATGATGGTTACGGCCTATCGCCCTATCGCCAAGGGCCGCATCTTTCAGGATGAAACCCTAAGCCAAATTGCCCAGCAGCATGGCAAAAACGCGGCCCAGGTGACGCTGCGCTGGCTGATTCAGCAAGGCATTGTGGCTATTCCGCGCTCGGCCAATCCAGAGCACGTCAGCCAAAACTTTGACATTTTCAACTTTGAGCTGTCAGCCGATGAGATGACAGCGATTAGCAAGCTGCGAGGCGATCGCCGCCTGGTTTCACCCGAAGGCTTATCGCCCGACTGGGACGAGCCGCAGCCTGCTGAAGCTGCTTAAAAGCTGCTCTCTTGCCAGCGGCGGCTAGCGCCCTCGACTGGCTTTGACCCGCTTATTGGGATCTTGCTTGCGTATCCAGGTTAAAAAGCGGGCCATTTGTGGCTCGGCAGCTAGTTTTTCTAGGGTGTTTAATTCGCGGGCTAGATAGGCATTTGCAAATAAAGTATGAATTTGCTTATGGCAGGGCGCGCAAATTTCGGCAGTGGGGCCGGGGTCTTGCTTTTTGCGTTTGGTCTGCTGACGAGGAACAAGATGGTGCAGCGTGATCTTTTCGCAGTCGCGATCGCAGAGCTGGCATCTCATAGCGGGGTTGAATTCTCTCAAAAGACATAGCCTCTAGGCTGATCTTGACGCAGATACAAATCTTTCTGGGGGATGTCGCTACCGGGATGTCTGCCCATTTGAGGGTAGGATAACCGTCTCAAACACCCTAAAGTCGCTGCTGACGGGACTTTGGCAATCGACGCTAAAGTCTTTCTTCTGCCGGAAGCTTTTTAGAGGCGCAAGTTTTTACACTACCAAAGGCGAGTTAGTTAGTTGAGCTTGCTGCTAAATTCTGAAAACTTAGAGGAATTCATCTATGAACTGGTTAATTAAAGCTGTACGGCGTTTGCCCTTAGCGGCTATGTTTTCTGTTACCTTAGTCGGCCTCCTGAGCCTGCTGGCTCTGCCCGCTGCTAGCCTAGCGGCGGATCTGCCCTCAGGAACGCTGGTCGCCCGCGAGCTGAACCTGATTTACCCCGACTCTAATGGCGAAAAGACTCAATACGACATTGGCGATGTCAGCCAGGAAGAGCTGAAGCGTCAGGCCACTCAGATTCCTGCCCAGCGTCAAGACGTAATTGATCGCTCAAATCCCAACGCCAATATCCTAGAGAAGGTTGGGGAAGCGTTTGAAGAAGCTGGAGACTTCATTGGCGATGAAGCCAGTCGTGGTCCAAATCGCGCCGGTGATGCGATTACGCCTCGATAAGTTCTAGCTTATTCAACATTTAGAGTCTGAGGCTATGGGAGTTGTGCTGCTGCGCAACTCCATTTTTGTCTGAAAAGTATTTGTCTGAAAAGTAGAAAATGCTCCGTCAAGCGATCGCTTCAGCTTGTTCAGCCTGACTGGCCGATGCTGTCGTCTGATTTTCAGGATGCACGACAAGAACCGAGCAGTCAGCGTGATGCATGACATAATTGCTGACGCTGCCCAGCAGCAGTTCCTGCAGCCCCGAACGACCACGGCTGCCGACAATGATTAGCTCAGCCCCCCAGCTGTGGGCAGCCTCACAAATAATCTTGCCAGGACTCCCCGAACTCTGGCTGAATTCAGTGCTAATTCCAGCCGCGATCGCTATGTCGGCCTGCTGCTTCAGCCAGTCCAGCATTTCCGCTTCGTAGACATCCCACTGACGGCGATAGGTTTGCCAAACCGAGTCGTTCATCACCGGATAGTAGGACGCATAAGGATGCACGGGCAAACCGGGACTGCCTTCTTCATCAGGTGCCAGCACATGCAGCAGCATGAGGCTGGCGCGGACAGCCTGGGCTAGGGCGATCGCCTCGGCCAGGACGGGCTGGCTGGCTGAGGAGCGATCGACAGCGACTAAGATTTTTTGAAACATACGGCCTCTGAAACTGAGCTAGCGACTATCTGACGATAATTTTGGGCTATGCATTAGGCTGCCGCCGAAGCTGGCGTCGCTGTTCGAGCCGCTGCTACCGTCTGGCGGGGATGGACGATGAGAACCGAGCAGGACGCATGATGCATGACATAGTTGCTGACGCTACCTAGCAGCAGTTCGCTCAGGCCGGTGCGGCGGCGACTTCCCAGAATGATCAAATCTGCATTCCAGCTTTTGGCAAAATCACAAATGGCTCGTCCAGGCTGTCCCGAAAGCTGGTCATAGTCCACGGTAATACCCGCTTCACGGGCTGTTTCAGCTTCCCGACCCAGCCATTCACGGTAACGGTTAGAAAAGGTCTGACAATCCTGGCGATAGTTGCGCCACAGCGTTTCATCAAACTCAGAGTAGTAGGGCAAGCTAGGCAAGGCTGGCGTTTCTGGATAGCCTGACTCGTTGCCGGATAAGACGTGCAGCAGCAATAGCCGAGCGGAGAGTGCTTTAGCCAGCGCGATCGCTTCTTGGAGAGCAGCCTGACTGAGATCTGATTTTTCTATAGCGGCTAGAATGCGTTTCATCAATAACCTCCTTTTTGAGGGGAAGAAGGTCTGTAGGACTGGACGTACAAACCTGAGACAGACTGGGAACAACCTGACCTCAAACCCTTCACTTATGGTTATAGGCAAAAAATCTGAGGAAGTTATGAAGGGTTTGGGAATAGAGTTTGCAGCCCGTTTGCAAAAAGTAAGCCCTCTGTAATGAGTCCTTAAACCACCCCCATGAATCTGGGCAGATCCGTATAGGCACTGATAGCATTAGCTTGAATGTGGGTTTCCTGTTTTACAGGACTGCGAATTAGCAGCTCAAATTTTTCTAACCGTGTACTAATAGCAGATTGCAACAGAGAGAAGTTTCTATGAAAGCCATGATTTTGGCAGCGGGCAAGGGGACTCGTGTACGTCCTATCACCTACACGATTCCCAAACCGATGATTCCCATTTTGCAGAAGCCCGTGATGGAGTTTCTGCTAGAGCTGCTGCGCAATCACGGGTTTGACCAAATCATGGTGAATGTCAGCCACCTCGCCCATGAAATCGAAGGCTATTTTCAGGACGGTCAGCGATTTGGGGTTCAGCTTGCTTACTCTTTTGAAGGCGTCATCGAAGAAGGGGAGCTAGTCGGTAAGGCCATTGGCTCTGCCGGCGGCATGAAAAAAATTCAGGATTTTTCTCCCTTCTTTGACGATACGTTCATCGTGCTTTGCGGAGATGCCCTGATTGATTTGGATCTGACCGAGGCCGTGCGCCAGCACCGGGAAAAAGGCTCTGTCGCTACCATCGTGATGAAGTCGGTTCCCCTGATGCAGGTGCCTAGCTATGGGGTTGTTGTCACTGACGAGGAGGGGCGAATTCAGTCTTTCCAAGAAAAGCCTGCTGTTGAAGAGGCTCTCAGCACCAACATCAACACGGGTATCTATATTTTTGAACCCGAAATTTTTGACTACATTCCTTCCGGTCAAGAATTCGACATCGGCGGCGATCTGTTTCCGAAGCTGGTAGCAGCCGGTGCCCCGTTCTATGGCATCAACATGAATTTTGAGTGGGTGGACATTGGCAAAGTGCCTGACTACTGGCAGGCAATTCAGGACGTGCTGACTGGCAAAGTGAAAGGCGTCAAAATTCCGGGACAGGAAGTTAAACCCGGCGTCTTTACGGGCCTGAATGTTAAGGTCAATTGGGATAAGGTACATGTGGAAGGGCCAGTCTTTATCGGCGGTATGGCACACATCGAAGACGGCGCGACCATCATTGGCCCTAGCGCCATTGGCCGCAACTGCTGTATCTGCAGCGGCGCCGTTGTGGATAAGAGCGTCATTTTTGAGTACTCCCGCATCGGCTCCGGCGTCCGCCTCATCGATAAGCTGGTGTTTGGCCGCTACTGCGTTGATAAGCTCGGCGCTTCCATCGACATGCAGGCAGCAGCCCTTGACTGGCTAATCACCGATACCCGCCAGCCAATTCCGGCCGAGCCGCCGCTGGAACATCAGGCGATCGCGGAGCTGCTAGAGCAACACGCGACTGCCTAAAGCTAAAGTCAGGAACCTATGCCAGCGCCCGGTAGCGTAAAACCTACCGGGTAGTTTTTTGGCAGCACACCCTGCGGTATTTTCCAGTTGCGGCCCCCCTTCTACTGAGTGAGCGTCGATTTTGGCAAGAATTAACCTAGCGGATTTAAACGGGGCAGCTGATTTCAAGAAGCGCTAGAGGTCTTCGCCGTGGCAGCCGCCTGATGGTTTGCTGCGAGCTGGCTCAGCTCCAGTCGCTCATATTTCTCAAACGGCTGATGAATCCAGGGATTATCCGGCAGGTAGTCCACATAGAAGTCCGGCTTAATCACCGAGCAGTCCTTATACCACAGCACTGCCGTTTTCACTTCGTCAATATAAAAACCATACTTGCGATCGAGCCACACCAGCGATCGCTCCAAACTCAGGCCCGAATCCACCAGATCATCAACGACCAGTACCCGGCTCCCCAAGCTCGCCGTCGTCATGCTGAGATCCCGCGAAAAAGTGATCGCGCCGCGCTGCTGATTATTGGGGCCGCTGTAGGAAGCCGTAGAGAGAATAGCCAGAGGCAGATCAAATAGGCGACAGAGGATATCTCCAATCCGCACGCCGCCTTTGGCTAAACAGACAATTTGGTTAAACTGCCACCCTGACTCGTAAACTTGAATTGCTAATTGCTCAATTTTCTGGTGATAGTCTGACCAGGTGATATACAGATCGGACATAGTCTATTGATAATGGTGAAGCGCCAGAGAGCGACATAAATCCCGATCTTATCCGAAAGCAGTGAATTTAGGTGTAGCTGCTCGGCATAAAAGGCGATCGCGCTGGCAGGCTATTGTTTATGGCTTAAGTCTATGACCCCTTCCCCAGCCGACAAAACTCCAGCAGGCAGTGAAAAACTCAGCTTCCCCACTAAGCTGGCCTATGGGGCCGGGGATCTTGGCCCCGCCATGACCGCCAATGTTCTGGCTTTTTTCCTGCTATTTTTCTTCACCAACGTAGCCGGCCTCAACCCAGCACTCGCGGGCAGCATCCTGCTGATTGGTAAGGTGTGGGATGCCATCAATGACCCGATTGTGGGCGTGCTGAGCGATCGCACCCAGTCGCGCTGGGGTCGGCGCTACCCCTGGATGATGTTTGGCGCGGTGCCCTTTGGCCTGTTGTTTATCGTGCAGTGGCTGGTGCCCTCGACTAATGCCTGGGTGCTGTTTGCCTACTACGTGCTGGTTTCAGTCTTGTTCAATATTGCCTACACCGCCGTTAACCTGCCTTATACCGCCCTCACCCCAGAGCTAACGTCAGACTACAACGAGCGCACCAGCTTGAACAGCTTTCGCTTTGCTTTCTCGCTAGGCGGCAGCATTCTCTCTCTGGTTTTGGCCCAGATCATCTTTTCTCAGATGGCCGGTAATCCGGTCGGCCAGTATACGCTGCTGGCCAGCATCTGTGCGGTGCTGTCAGTGGCCTCTCTCTTTTGGTGCGTCTGGGGAACCTGGAGCCGTAGCTATGCCGCTACGGGCCGCGATCGTGGAGAGCAGGCCGTAGACGATACCCCGTTTACCGAGCAGTTGCGGATTGCCTTACGCAATCGCCCCTTTCTGTACGTCATTGGTATTTATCTCTGCTCCTGGCTGGGGGTGCAGGTGACGGCGGCCATCATTCCCTACTTTGTGGTCAACTGGATGGGCCAGCCGGAGGCCGTGTTTACCCAAGTCGCTCTAGCAGTCCAGGGAACGGCGCTGATCATGCTGTTTATTTGGGGGGCGATTAGCAACCGGGTAGGGAAAAAGGCCGTCTACTTTATGGGCATGGTGCTGTGGATTGGGGCACAGGCTGGCCTGTTCTTTTTACAGCCCGGTCAGGTTGGCCTGATGTATGGACTAGCCGTTATTGCCGGACTGGGCGTTTCCACGGCCTACCTGATTCCCTGGTCGATGATGCCGGACGTGATTGACCTTGATGAGCTGCAGACGGGCAAGCGGCGGGAGGGCATTTTCTACGGCTTTATGGTGCTGCTGCAGAAGTTTGGCTTAGCCATCGGCCTGTTTTTGGTGGGACAGGCGCTGGAACTCTCCGGCTTTCAGGAAAGCGTCGCCGGACAGCCCATCCCCGTACAGCCCGACTCAGCCCTGCTAGCGATTCGTATTGCCATCGGCCCGCTGCCCACCATTTGCTTGATTATCGGCCTGATTTTGGCCTATTTCTATCCCATTACCCGCACAGTTCACGCCGAGATTTTGCTGAAGCTAGCGGAGCGGCAGCAGCGCGAATCTTAGCTCAAACGCTCTGCTGGCAGACTGGGATAGGGCGCGGCGTTAGACTGAGCCTCAGAAGCGACGGTCGCTTTAACTACAAAGATAGTGACAACGGTGGCAATGAAGATGCCGACAGAGGTGATAAAACCGACCTTGGCGGCAGGAATGCTTTTACGGACCGCTAGAATTGTCAGGGCAAAGATGGCAGCAATAAACAGCCGTGAAACTAAGACCATGCGCGGGAAAGCGACGCCAACGGTAATCAGAATCAGGCTAAAGGAAACCGCTAGCAGAGAGATCTGGAGCCGCTGCCAGTAAATGCTATTGGCCTTAGCCGTCGAGTATTCCAGCGGCAGGCAGAGGCGAGGACTAAACAGACGCAGAATATCCTGCAGCAGAAAAACCACGGCACTGGCAACCAGCGCAAAAACTGAGATTCCTTGCAGGGCTGTGACAGAGACACTGCTGCCAAGACCGAGCGTTGCTACCAAGGCAATGACGCTGCTAATGCCGTAAGCGATCGCCGCTGTGGCTAAAATCCAGGCGATATCTAGCAGCAAACTGCCAGCGATCCGACCGCCGCGAGCGGTTCCCTGCTGCCGGGTAGCGGTAGCAGCGGGGCGATGAGCCACTAGCGTTCGAGATTTAGAAACTTTAGGAGAAGTCATAAAAATGCTGCTTTTAAAGGGTGCCGGTAAACTCACTGAGCTATCCAGGCACCATGACGAATTGATCAGGTCTTCTGTATGAATTTTAGATGATACTTTCTTTAAGGTTATGGAAATTTGACCAAAGCCTACAAGTGGGTTCACCGAAAATTCATCAAATAGCCGCGGCTTCTTTTAGTTAAACGGCAACTTTTTAGACTTAGATAGAGTAAATCTACGTAGCCTCTGATTGGAATTACTCATCTCCCCAATCGGCTGCTATCAGACTTCCGTGAAATACCTCAGCATGAGGATCCTTCGCAGTGGGGTGGTTTTTGGGCAGTTTAGGCAGATAAACTGTCTATTCGGTAGGCATACTTAAGGAGGAGTCACTCATGGAAGTAGAACAGCGGGTAGAACTGTTGCGGGAAAAATATCAGGCTTCTAGTGAGCGTTTAGCCCCTCCTTCAGCCCTAAAACCGATGTGGACGCTAGAAAATAGCGAAGAGCTTTATCGCATTCGTGGCTGGGGCGATCCCTATTTTTCAATCAACGCTGCCGGACACATTACAGTTTCACCCAGGGGCGATCGCGGCGGCTCGCTTGACCTGTTTGAGCTGGTAGAAGCGCTGAAGCAGCGTAACTTGAGCCTGCCGATTTTGATTCGCTTCTCCGATATTTTAGAAGACCGGCTAGAACGGCTCAATGCCTGCTTTGCCAAAGCGATCGCCCGCTATCGTTACAGCGGTGAGTATCGTGGCGTGTTTCCGGTCAAGTGCAACCAGCAGCGTCACCTGGTCGAAGATTTGGTGCGCTTCGGCAAGCCTCATCGTTTCGGCCTCGAAGCGGGATCCAAGCCGGAGCTGATGATTGCCCTAGCCATGTTGGACACGCCGGGGGCGCTGCTGATCTGCAACGGCTATAAAGACCGGGAATACATTGAAACCGCCATGCTCAGCCAGCGGCTAGGGCAAACCCCGATTATCGTGCTGGAGCAGCTGGAAGAGGTGGAGCTGGTAATTGAGGCTAAGCGCCGTCTGGGAATTCAGCCAATTTTGGGGGTGCGGGCTAAGCTCAGTACCCGAGGCATGGGGCGCTGGGGCGTTTCAGCAGGCGATCGCGCTAAGTTTGGCCTGACGGTGCTAGAAATTCTGACGGCGGTTGAGCGGCTGAGAGAAGCCGACATGCTGGACTGCCTGCAGCTCCTCCATTTTCACATTGGCTCCCAAATTTCCGCCATTAGCACCCTCAAAGATGCTTTGCGGGAAGCGGCGCAGATCTATGTGGAGCTAGCCAAGCTGGGGGCCAAGATGGGCTACCTGGACGTGGGCGGCGGTCTGGGAGTAGACTACGACGGCTCTAAGACCAACTTCCACGCCTCCAAAAATTACAGCATTCAAAACTACGCCAATGACATTGTGGCCGAGGTGAAAGAAGCCTGCGAGGCCAGCGGCGTGTCCCTGCCGACGTTAGTGAGTGAGAGTGGCCGGGCGATCGCCTCTCATCAGTCGCTCTTGGTTTTCGACGTGCTGGGCACCAGCGATGTCCCCAGCGGCCCCCCAGAACCCGCCAGCGAAGACGATCACCTGATTGTCCGCAACCTCTATGAAACTTATACCTCAATCAGTCCCCGCAATTACCAAGAGGCTTACCACGACGCGGTGCAGTTCAAAGAAGAGGCCACGAGCCTCTTTAGCTTTGGCTATCTGGGGCTACGGGAGCGGGCCAAGGCCGAGCGGCTGTTTTGGGCCTGCTGTGAGAGGATTTTAGGGATTGTGCGCCATGAGGACTACGTGCCAGACGATCTCGAAGATCTCGAAAAGATCATGGCCTCGATCTACTACGTCAACCTCTCAGTCTTTCAGTCGGCCCCCGATAGCTGGGCCATTGACCAGCTCTTTCCCATCCTGCCAATTCATCGCCTGAACGAAGAACCCACCTGCCGGGGCACCCTCGCCGACCTCACCTGTGACAGCGACGGCAAAATTGAGCAGTTTATCGATCTGCGGGACGTGAAGCCGGTCCTAGAGCTGCATCCGCTGCGGCCCCACGAACCCTACTATCTGGGCATGTTCCTCAATGGAGCCTACCAGGAAATTATGGGCAATCTGCACAACCTGTTTGGCGATACCAACGCGGTACACATTCACCTGACGCCGAAGGGTTATCAGGTGGAGCATGTCGTCAAAGGAGACACGATGAACCAGGTGCTAGGCTATGTGCAGTACGATTCTGAGGATCTGATTGAACAGCTCCGTCGCCGCGCCGAGCGGGCCTTGCAGGACCAAAAAATTACCCTGCAGGAGTCTCAAATGCTGCTACAAAACTACGAGCACAGCCTCAGCCGCTATACTTACTTGGCTTAACGTTCGAGCCATAAGGTTTTACTCTTCAGATTCTACTGTTTCCTCAGTAGCTGCTGGGGGGGATGGTTCGGGAGAGGGGGTGGCGATATCTTCTGCCAAGATGTCCTGCAGCGCTTGGGTCAATACGACCAGGGTGCGCTGGCGATCGCCCACGTTTTCGTCCAGTTCCTCAACTGTCGTTTGTAGGGCTTGAATATCCTGCTGATAGCGCTCTAGAACATTAGGCAGATTGTTGGGTACCTGCCGCTGTAGGGTGGTGACCTGGTTGGCGATCGCCGCGACCTGCTCCGGCTGAGTTGTATCGATCGCCGCCAGCTGAGCCTGCATTTGGGCAATTTGAATCTGCTGGCTGCGGGAGCTAAAGAGCTGCCAGGTAACGAGGCCGCCAAACAAAATAAACGTCAACAATAGGCTAATTCTGAGCCGACCTAAGCGCCGCCGCAGTTGCTGAACAGACTTTTCTGCCGTATTAGTTTCGGAGAGCGCTGCTAGCTTCAGCTCCAGCACTTCGCGGGCAAGTTCTTCTAGGTGGGTGTCGGCAGTCGAGGCCCGTACCAGACTGCTAGAAGACTCGCTGGCAGGGGGCACAGATGGGGCAGCGCTGTCGGCAGCGGTTGAGTCAGAGACGGTCGAATCAGACATGATAAATCAGAATTTCTACACAAGCTTTTGTCAGGGGCGATCGCAGCTAAACCTCAGCTAAGGCGTCTCAGTCAGCTCAGCCTGACTTTGCAGTTGCTGCTGCAGTGAGCGCACCTGGCTGTAGGTAAACGCTAGACCAATTCCCAAAGCGATCGCAACTGTGCCTAACAGAATCACGCTGATCAGCCAGCGCTGTTGCAGGTGGTGAATAGCCGTTTGCAAAGAGCTGACGTCTTGCTGCGTATGTTCTAGGCGCTTGACGGCCCGCAGATCAGACCAAACGTCGGCAGAGCGAGTTGTCCCTGAATTGGGACTGTCCGAATCGGAGTTGGGCGACATGGTTATAGCCTCAAAAATCTCTAACGACGAATTAATTGAGCGAAAGATTAGGCGCTAGGTAAAGACCTCTATCCTTTGGGAGTTTCTTTAGCGCCTCTAAGATCTGGTATAACGCGAGGCATGAGCGACGTGTCATATTAGCCAGCCCTATTCACAAATATGGATATTACAAAAATTTGGGAAGATCTTGCTTGGGAAAGGGGCGGAAAAATTGTCTATCTAATTTTAGACGGCGTTGGCGGACTCCCAGACGCTGAGCGGGGCGGCACTGAGCTACAGGTGGCTGACACCCGTAATTTAGATCAGCTAGCCAAGGAGTCGAGCTGCGGTCTACTAGAAATTGTCGGGCCAGGTATTACCCCCGGCAGCGGGCCAGGCCACCTATCCCTGTTTGGCTATAACCCGCTAGCCTATCGGATTGGCCGGGGGGTTCTGTCGGCTCTGGGCATTGACTTTGATTTACAGGCGGGCGACGTAGCGGCGCGGGTCAACTTTGCCACGGTGGATGAAGCGGGCAAGGTGAGCGATCGCCGGGCGGGCCGCATTGCCACCGACTTGAATAAAAAGCTCACTCAAAAAATTCGCGATCGCGTCAGCCTTGACTTTGACGGCACTTTTTTCTTTGAAACCGTCAGCGAACACCGCGCCGTACTGGTCCTGCGGGGTAAAAATTTAGGCGGAAACCTGCGAGATACCGATCCGCAGCAGACGGGCATACCTCCGGCTGAACCAAAGGCTAAAGACGAAGATGCGGTACTTACAGAAAAGCTAGTGCGCTCCTTCCTTGAACAGGTCAGAGAAGTTTTAGCAGATGAAGACCCAGCCAATATGGTCTTATTGCGCGGATTTGAGCGCTATGAACCGCTGCCGTCTTTGCAGGAGCGCTTTAAGCTCAAAGGACTCTGCATTGCTGACTATCCCATGTATCGCGGCGTCAGTCGCATGGTCGGCATGGATTTAGTCGATCCGCCCGGCGGCATTGAGGCTCGCTTTAAAGCGCTACAGACTCACTACAGCAAGGACTACGACTTTTTCTTTGTCCATGTGAAAAAGTCTGACAGCCTGGGAGAAGATGCCGATTTTGACAGCAAAGTCTCGCTGATTGAGACGGTAGATCGGTTGCTGCCGCTAATCACGACGCTGGTGCCTGACGTACTGGTGGTGACGGCAGATCACTCAACGCCAGCGACAATGGGCAAACATAGCTGGCACCCGGTACCGCTGATGATTTATAGTCCCCATGTGCGGGTAGACGGCGTGGCCCACTATGATGAATACAATTGCCGCCAGGGAATGCTGGGCATTCGTCCGGGGCTGCACCTAATTGGGCTAGCGCTAGCCAACGCGGGACGGCTACAGAAATTTGGCGCTTAATCCTTTCCCCCTCTAAATCGGCTTTTGTGTAGGGGCAGTACTAAAGAAGAGAGTCGAGGATAAATCATTACGAGATGGCTTTACAAGAGTTACTGTTTGCTCATTTCCTTGACATTAGTCACTTACCCTAACTCACTTGGCGGTTCTTAAGCAGGAAGTGCTTGATTCTATTCTTATCGCTAAATAACAGTATCCTGACGGTGCAGTAAATTTTTCTTTAAAAACTCTGAGAAAAACTGAGAGCGAGATATCCTAAAACTTAGGTAGTATTGAGGCTATTTACAGTACTGAATCAGGGTTTATAGAGATGACAAATGAGACTTCGCTGGATTCAATTGTTAGTTTGGATCCAATCGTCAGCATTAGAATAAACGATTTAGTTAGAGAAATTGTAGAGTCAAATGTAACGCCTGAAAGAGACACTTATGAAGTTGAAATCAGTATCAGAGAAGTTACCACTGGTAGAGTGCATCTAGCAGTAGCTGGAGAATGTGTGACGGAAAACGGGAAGCCAGGTGAATGGGAAATAGTTAATGGCGAGAAGGTATGCAAGCCTCTATAAGCGAATCTCAGCAGTAACGAATAGGAATTGTTAACTCGTGCTTTGCGTAAAGCCGGCGATTTATCTTTGAAAATAAGAGCTTTTAGATTCTGACAGTGGCTATTCAAAAATGAATTAGTCTAAATATTATGGACAAGCAAAAAGAAGCCAATCAGAAGGAGCATGAAATTCCTGCGAGTAATACATCTTTCTCATCTCGGCTTCTAAACTCTGCTTTTATTGATAAGTACGATATTACAACAGCGCTTGTATCGAAGATCTTTTGGCCCTTTGTTGTCTTAATTTTAGCTATTTCTTTTAGTACAGAGTTAAGTACCATTCTATATCGTCTTTCTAAGACAACGATAATTAGAGTTGGGGACAACGAGATTCTAATCCCTAGCGATCTTTTTAGCGTACAAGATCCTGACGCATATAAACTTATCAAGAAGCTAAATCGAGACGAACTCGAGTGTGTTCTGTGGTTAGCGGGAATAGGCGTCAATCTGAAAAGCACAACTCTCTCCGCCGATGATTCGCGCATGTACGAAGCTTTACACCAGCATGAGCTTATATATTTTACGGATGCTGATGGTAATCTAACAGACTTAGTTGAAGCAGATTCACTCAAGCAAACTGAAATGGGTAAACGGGTTTACCGGGAGTTGGGAAGCATTTTAGTGTCTGTTGTTGCGGGTATATCTAATGCTCAAGAGAGCCAACCCTAAATCCCAGGTTTCCGAAAAGGAATCTAGGATTGGCTCGTTGCAATGATAAGAATTAAAGTCTGAAGTCATCCGTTGGATGAGCATACTCCTTAATACACATACTGAATTGAGGTGAGCATTACGCTTGGACTAAACTGGGGGATTATTACCCCGTGCTAGGGGATCTAGCTCAGCTCGTTCGCGATCGCGGGCGTGCATCCGCTCGGTAATTTCTAGCGGTTTTTCGTCCACCGCTTCAATGCCCATCGCTTCGCCAATGTCATCGACTACGTTTTGGTCAGGCGTTGGCGTGGTGCCGCCCACCGCTTCTTCTCCTACCACTTTGGCCTGATCGGTCATGGCGTCTGGGTCGCCGCCCACCGTGGAAGCCCCAGCGGCGCTGTACTCATGGCTATTGGCAACGGCAGCACCTGCAGCAACGCTGTTATCCTCTGCGCCCACGCGAACAGCTTCCGTCATAGAAGCCGCTTCCGCCTGCTGTTTGGGAGCTGTATTCGGCTGTTCTGGATTGCCTGCCGTTTTGTGTCCTTGCTGTTGTTCTTGGGGTCGCTGGTCTGCCATCTAAGCTCCTTACTTTACTTGGAATATTTGGAATATTTCTGTTGCGAACTCCGCCACGATCCCGCTTCATTAGCTGCCGCAGAATTGCGCCAAAAGGCCAAACTGCAACAGAGCAATCTGCGGAGCGATCGGAGCGATCGCAGATGATTAGTTATTCGTCTCGGTCTTCGCGAATAAAGCCCGCTCTGGAAGTCTCAGGATCGTTGAGCATCTGCGGGGTGACAGCCGGATTCTCAACGACTTCTTGAGGATGTTGGCCAGTTTCGCTGTTGTAGACCAAGTCTTGAGGATCAACTGTTTTCTCGTCAGCAGCCTGCTGCTTTGCCTGCTCGTCTGCTGCAGATTGGGATTTTGGATGAGTCATATAAATTTTTAAACCGTCAGCGAAATTCGTATTGGCGATCGCCTGCTGTGAAAGCTACTTTGCGATCGCTGTCATTGCCACCCTAGCCAAAAAACAATTCTATGTACTCTAACTAGCTACTGATATTTGCTTTCCTGCCGGGGCAAGTTCTCTCTACAGAAGGACGCCAGCGCACCCGCTTTTTTTTATGGTCGAGTCAGATTGCCCGTGCGTTGACGACGCTCTGTGAGGCAACTGTTCTAATTACATTTTGAAGGAATTAAATTCATATGCCAGAGGCTTCCATCTCAAAAACTAACGAGCAAAACGCCACGACCGGCAAAATGGGTCAGGCTTACCTAGCGGCAGGCGACAAGCTCGCGATGCGCCTGTGGCAAGAAGAAGCTCCCAGCGAACCCAAACCTGAAACCCGGCGCGACTATGAAACGGTCGGCTACGTGATTGCAGGTAAGGCCGAGCTGCATTTGGAAGGCAAAGTAACTCAGCTTCAGCCCGGTGATTCCTGGGTCGTACCGCAGCAGGCTTCTCATACCTATCGCATCTTAGAGGCTTTCACCGCCGTTGAGGCTACCAGCCCTCCTGCCCGCGCCCACGAGCGCGATGCAGCTTAAAACACGGCCAGATCAGCGTCTAAATTTAGCAAGTTTGAGGAGTTTTACCATGCTTATGCAGAACAAAGAAACCGGGATTTTGTTTAAGGTCACCGATACGGAAGCCTTATTTAATCCGGTTGAGAACGAAGTCACTGGTCAGCCTCAAGCCGGACAGGAAGAGCAGCCGCCAGAGAGCGTCAGCAAAACCAAGCTAGTTTTTCCGTCTGGAGAGCAGCTACCCGTTTGCTGGACAGATCCAGATTATCGCCAGTAAGCAGGACTAAAGTATAGCGAGTTTGAAGGGGAGCTTATGGTCCGTGTGGCAATCAACGGCCTGGGACGCATCGGTCGGGCAGCGCTGAAAATTATTGTAGAGCGGCCAGAATTAGAGCTGGTTGCGATCAATGACCTGGTGGATCCCAGCAATCTGGCCTATTTGCTGAAATATGATACCGTCTACGGACGCTATTCCCAGTCGGTGACGGCAGATGAAGGCAGCTTGACGATTGGGGATACAACCTATAAGGTCTTTGGCGAGAAAGATCCGGCCCAGCTCCCCTGGAGCGATCTGGGGATCGAGGTCGTGTTTGAATGCACCGGCGTCTTTCGTAAGCAGGAAGGGCTCGAAAAGCACCTGCAGGCCGGAGCTAAGCGCGTTGTCTTATCGGCTCCAGCCAAGAGCGAGGGCATTGCCACCGTCGTTTACGGAATTAATCAGCAGAGCGCCGATGAGGCCAAAACGGTTTCTTGTGCGAGCTGTACCACTAACTGCATCGCCCCGGTTGTAGAGGTAATGCAGCGACGGGTCGGCATCAAAAAGGCAATTATGACCACAATTCATGCCTACACTTCCAGTCAGGCGATTGTGGATGCGCCCAGCTCTAAGTATCGGCGGGGACGGGCAGCGGCGGCTAACTTCGTCCCGACCAGTACCGGCGCGGCGATCGCCACTACAGAAGTCCTGCCTGAACTCAAAGGCAAGTTCAACGGCGTTGCGGTGCGCGGCCCGGTGCCCGTTGGCTCTATCTCTGATATGGTTTTCGTCTGCGATCGCCCGGTACAGGTAGAAGAGCTGAATCAGATTTTCCGCGATGAGGCCGAAACGGATCGCTATCGGGGCGTTTTGGGTGTTTCTGAAGATCCAATCGTCTCTGCCGACATCATTCAAGATGACAGAGCCTCCATCGTAGACTTAACCATGACTCAGGTGGTCGATGGCGATTTAGTCAAGATTATGAGCTGGTATGACAATGAGTGGGGCTATGCCAGCCAGATGGTGCGTCAGGGAATCCGACTGGCTCAGCAGCTTTAGCAGCCAGAATCTTGGGCGCACCTCTAGAAAAACAAGCAGTTATTTAGTCAATTCAAGCCTATGGTCGTTGAATCACAATCTCCTATCGTTCTTAGCCGTGAGCAGTCGCCCGACTGGTGGCGCAGCGCGGTAATTTACCAAATTTACCCCCGCAGCTTCATGGACAGCAGCGGCGATGGGGTGGGAGATCTCGGCGGTATCTTAGCGAAGATTGACTACGTGGCGTCTCTGGGGGTTGATGCGGTTTGGATCTCGCCTTTCTTCAAGTCGCCGATGAAAGACTTTGGCTACGACATCTCTGACTACTGCGCGGTTGATCCCATATTTGGTACGCTGCCAGACTTTCAAAACATCCTGGCGGCAGCCCACGATCGCGGCTTGAAAGTGCTGATTGATCAGGTGTGGAACCATACCTCCGACCAGCATCCCTGGTTTCAGGAAAGCCGCAGCAGCAAAGACAATCCCAAAGCTGACTGGTACGTTTGGGCTGACCCCAAGCCGGACGGTACGCCCCCTACCAACTGGCTGGCCACTTTCGGTGGTAGCGTTTGGACCTGGGAACCTCGCCGCCAGCAGTACTATTTGCACAATTTCCTGGTGGAGCAGCCCGACCTCAACTGGTATAACCCGGAGGTGATTGAGGCAATTAAACAGGTAGGTCGCTTCTGGCTAGATTTGGGCGTCGATGGTTTCCGCCTGGATGTCGTCAACTTCTTTCTCTACGATCGCCAATTGCGAGACAATCCCCAGCGGCCCCCGGATAAGCCACGACCGGCTGGAGCCTCCCCCAGCGATCCTTTCTTTTCCCAGCTCAATCTCTACAATTTCTGCCAGCCCAATATTGATGACGTGCTGCAGCCGATTCGGCAGCTCATGGAGGAATATCCAGGCACTACCACCTTGGCCGAAATTAGCAGCGCCGAGGACACCATCGCGACCTCTAGCGAATACGTACAGGGCCGCGATCGCCTCCACATGGCCTACAACTCATCCCTGATGAACGATGAGCCGCTGACCCAGGAACGACTCCACCAGATGATTGCGCGGGTTGAAGCAGCTTTTGCGGACGGCGTGATTTGCTGGACAGCCGGTACCCACGATTTCCCCCGGCTCAAGAGCCGCTGGAGCAAGTTTCATGTCTCTGAGGATATTCAGGAAGAATTTGATCACCTGTTTGTGGCGCTGCTGATTTCCCTGCGTGGTAGCTGCTGTATCTATCAGGGGGACGAGTTGGGGCTGACCCAGGCGGACATTCCCTTTGAGAAAATGCAGGATCCCTTTGGCATTGCTGGCTATCCCTCAATTCTGGGTCGTGATGGTTCCCGCACGCCCATGCCCTGGCACAAAGACCAGCCCCACGGCGGCTTCACCACGGCGGTTGACCCTTGGCTGCCCGTCCCGGCTGAGCATTTGGCTCATGCCGTAAATGTCCAAGAGGTCGATCCTAACTCCCTGCTGCACAAATACCGGCAACTGATTCGCTGGCGTAGCCAGCAGCCTGCCCTGCGCCAGGGCCAGCTTACCCTGCTAGAAACAGCAGAGCCGGTCTTGGCCTTCGTCCGTCACAGCGACGAACAAAAACTGCTGTGCGCTTTTAATCTCAGCTTTGAACCTGTAGAACTGAGCTTAGCCCAGCACCCTGACTGTCAGGACAAGCCTGAAACCGGCTTTGACTATCAGCGGCAGGGCGATCGCATAGAATTACCACCCTACGGCGTTTATTTTGGAGAGCTGCCCTAGCTTGCAGATGATGGCATGGTTCAGCGGCAGGCGAGCCGAAATTCACCGGGCGTATGGCCTGTCCAGCGACGAAAGGCCCGGTTGAAGGCACTGTTTTCAGAAAACCCCAGCAGGAAAGCAATTTCGCTGGTGGTGAGCTGAGGATCTCGCAAATACTGAAACGCCAGTTCGCGGCGCATTTCATCTAAAAGCTGCTGGAAGGAGGTGTTGGCCTGCTCCAGCTTACGCTGCAGCGTGCGGGGAGAATAGCCCAACTTCTGGGCGATCGCCTCTAGTCTGGGTTCACGGCCTCGTAGTTCTACCGTCATTAGGTGACGGATTTGATTGAGTACTGTATCCGACTGGGGGAGCTGGCTCAGCAGCGTTTCGGCGTAGCGATCAAGCAGGTCGCACAGTCCTGGATTGGCATTGACCAGCGGCGCTTCCAGCCAGTCGGCATCAAATACCAGGCTGTTTTCAGCACAGCTAAACGCCAAGTCGGACTTAAAAACCCGCTGATAAACCGACAGATCTAACGGCCTAACCTGCTGCAGCCTAATGCTGATAGGCGACCAGCGATCGCCCAAACTCCGCCGCGCCCACAGCACTAAGTTAGCCAGCGTCCAGCTACCGCTGATGGCAGGCAGCATCAGCGTCGGATTAATTGCCGTGTGGGTGAGGCAAGCCGTTTTAGCCTCAACTGTTAGGGCAAACGTGAGGCCCTCATGCAGCAGCCGACTGTAGCGCACGAGCCGATCGAGAGCCTTCGCCAGCGTGGGACTGTGGGTCATGGCATAGCCGGTAACGTTGAAGGCTTCTAGCTCAGTCAGCTCCGCTAACATCGCCCCAATGCAGGGATCTGGAGCAACCTGGGCGATCGCCTGCCACAGGGCTGCTAGCTTGGCATGGGGTAGCCGACTATCTGCATCTGCTAGCCCCTCAGCCGTGAGTCCTGCTTTTTTCAGTAAAATCCCTACAGGCAGATCGGCTCGCTCTGCGGCTGCCAAAATTCCGTGAATCAATTTGACCGAAACTAAGTAGCAGGTGTCCACGTAGCGCTCGAAGAGGGGGATAGCTGACATTTTAGGTCAGTCTTATTGACGTTTTGAGTCAACCTGCTGGCCTTTCATTCCTTCTAAGCTAAATAAATAGCTTCAAATAGCTTCAGTTTGGGCCAGGTACCTGCAGTCTCAATCGGCTCAAAGCCTACTTCACCTCAGCTTTGGGGTGATTTTTTTGAATCTAGTTAGCGTTCAGTTTTCTTTACGTTTTCTAATTGAACTCAATGACGTCAGCCACCACCCCATCCGTACAGACTAATTTTCAGCCGCCTGCAGACGATACGCTCTGGCATACGCTCGATACCGGAGTCAGTCTCAGTCAGCTTCAAAGCGATCGCCACACGGGTCTTACCCAGGCTCAGGCTGAACAGCGGTTAAGTCTGTACGGGCCGAACGAGCTAGAGGAAAAAGCCGGACGCAGCGCCTGGGCAATTTTTTACGACCAGTTCACCAACATCATGCTGCTGATGCTGATGGCCGTCGCCATTGTCTCAGCAGTGCTGGACTGGCAGACTCAGCAGTTTCCTAAAGATGCGATCGCTATTTTCGCCATTGTGCTGCTCAACGGTATCTTGGGGTATCTGCAGGAGAGCCGGGCGGAGAAAGCGCTAGCTGCCCTGAAACAGATGTCTTCACCCAAGGTGCGGGCGCTGCGGGACGGCAAGATGGCCGATATTTCAGCGCGGGAGCTGGTGCCCGGTGACATTGTGTTTTTGGAGGCAGGGGTGCAAATTGCGGCTGATGGGCGGCTGCTAGAGGCGGTCAACCTGCAGGTGCGAGAAGCGGCGCTGACGGGAGAGGCGATCGCTATTTTGAAGCAGGCTGAACTGGACCTGCCGCCAGAGGCTGATTTGGGCGATCGCCTCAATTTAGTCTTTCAAGGCACCGAGGTGATCCAGGGCCGGGGAGAGGTGCTGGTCACCGCTACGGGCATGCAGACCGAGCTGGGCCGCATTGCCAATCTGCTGCAGTCGGTAGAATCTGAACCGACTCCGCTACAGCAGCGCATGACCCAGCTAGGCAATACGCTGGTGAGCGGCTCCCTAGTTCTAGTTGCTTTGGTCGTGATTGGAGGCGGCTTTGCCCTGGGCTGGGATCGTCTAGCCGATTTGCTGGAAGTCTCTCTCAGCATGGCGGTGGCGGTGGTGCCAGAGAGCCTGCCCGCTGTCATCACCGTGACATTAGCCTTGGGAATGCAGCGCATGGTCAAGCGCCACGCCCTGATTCGCAAACTGCCAGCAGTGGAAACCCTGGGATCTGTGACCACCATCTGCTCGGACAAGACGGGTACCCTCACCCAAAACAAAATGGTGGTGCAGACAGTTCATACTCACTCACAGACCCTTCAGGTTACTGGCGAAGGCTACGCCCCGACCGGTGCGTTTCTGCCGCTAGGGGCAGACGCCACCGCGCCGCTGGCCCCGGATGCTTTTTCCGCCGAGCTGCAGCTTTTGTGCCTCACCAGCTTGATTTGTAATGACGCCGTTCTGCAGAAGGAGTGGGGCGAGTGGGCCATCTTGGGCGATCCAACTGAGGGGGCGTTACTATCGATGGCAGCCAAAGCAGGCTTTTCCAGGGACGAGTGGACACGGAACTTGCCGCGAGTGGCTGAGTTTCCCTTTTCCTCTGAGCGCAAACGCATGAGCGTTGTTTGCCATAACCAGCTTGAGGCTCCCTTAGCGTCGCTGACTGCTGCCTATTTCACGTTTGCCAAGGGATCGCCAGAGCTATTGCTGGGCTGCTGTACTCACTATCAGACAGGCGAAACCGTTGCGGCTTTTAACGCCGCAGAGCGGGATCTGATCTTGCAACAGAACGATCGCTTTGCCAGTCAAGGGCTACGGGTTTTAGGGCTGGCCTACAAACCTTTGGAGGAGGCGGCTAACGCCAGTTCGGAAGCGATCGCCGAGCGGGACCTGATCTGGCTGGGGCTGGTAGGCATTATGGACCCGCCGCGACTGGAGGTGAAACAGGCTGTGGCCGCCTGTCAGAGTGCTGGCATTCGCCCGGTGATGATCACCGGCGATCATCAGCTGACGGCCCAGGCGATCGCCCAGGAACTAGGCATCTTGCGAACGGGCGATCGCGTCCTCACCGGACGTGAACTTGATCAGCTTAGCCAAGCAGACCTCAAAGCCCAGATTGATACCGTCAGCGTCTATGCCCGCGTTGCGCCAGAGCACAAGCTGCGAATTGTCAAAGCCTGGCAGCAGCACGGTCAAATTGTGGCGATGACCGGGGATGGCGTCAATGATGCTCCAGCGCTGAAGCAGGCCGACATTGGCATTGCGATGGGGATTACCGGCACCGATGTCAGCAAAGAGGCGGCAGACATGGTGCTGCTAGACGATAACTTTACCTCCATCGTGGCCGCTACTGAAGAGGGCCGGATTGTCTACGACAATATCCGCCGCTTTATCAAATATGTTCTGGGCAGCAATATTGGCGAAGTGCTGACCATTGCCGCTACGCCCCTGCTGGGACTGGCAGGGGTTCCCCTCACCCCCCTGCAAATCCTCTGGATGAACTTAGTGACGGACGGTCTGCCTGCTCTCGCCCTGGCAATGGAAAAGGCCGAACCCGATGTGATGCGCCGCCCCCCCTATCCGCCCCGCGAAAATATTTTTGCCCGGGGGCTGGGACTGTACATGATTCGGGTCGGCCTGATTCTGGCTATCTTGACGATCGCGCTGATGGTCTGGAGCTATGCCCATACCCACGCGCCCGGCTATAGCCGCGACCCCGATACCTGGAAAACGATGGTCTTTACCACCCTCTGCCTGGCCCAGATGGGACATGCCCTGGCAATTCGCTCTCAAACCCGGCTCACGATTGAGATGAATCCTTTTTCCAATACTTTTCTGCTGGGGGCGATCGCCCTCACCACCGTCCTGCAGCTCCTGCTGATTTATGTCCCGGCTCTGCGCGACTTTTTCAATACCTACTGGCTTAGCCCCACAGAGCTACTAATCTGTGTGGGGGTCAGCGTATTGATGTTTGTCTGGCTGGAAGCTGAAAAGCTCGTGATTCGCCTGCGGTTTCGTCAAAATAAGCATATCTCCTCTTAGAGAATAAGCTGATGGAACAGTTTCCGAGCTGGATTGCCGCTAACCCGATTGCCTCGTTCACGCTGCTGCTGCTCGCCAGCCTGACCGTGCCGCCTCTATTTGAGCGGCTGCGCTTGCCAGGGCTAGTGGGGCTGCTGATTGCCGGGGTGATTCTAGGTCCCTATGGGTTGCGACTTTTAGATCCGCAAACGGAGACGGTAAAGCTGCTCTCCGACATTGGCAAAATCTATCTGATGTTTGTCGCCGGACTAGAAATTGACATGCAGGCGTTTCGCAAAACCCGCGATCGCTCTCTCAGCTTCGGCTTTGCTACGTTTATTGTGCCGCTAATCTTTGGCACCCTCACGGGCAGACTTTTTGGCTTTGGCTGGAACGCTTCGATTTTGATTGGCTCGCTGCTGGCTTCCCATACGCTGCTAGCCTACCCGCTGATTCAGCGGCTGGGCGTCGTCCGCAACGAGGCCGTCACCGTCACCGTGGGCGCCACAATTTTCACCGACATCAGCGCCCTGATGGTGCTGGCCATCTGCGTTTCTATCCATCAGGGAGAATTTTCCTGGTATAGCCTGCCGCTGCAGCTCGGTCTGTTGGCGGCCTATGCCACTACAGTGCTTTGGGGATTAGACCGCTTGGGCCGCGCCTATTTTCGCCGTACGGGCAACGATGAAGGCAACCAGTTTCTGTTCATCCTGCTGGCTCTCTTTTTAGCGTCTGTCGGTGCCCAACTGATTCGCACAGAAAATATTGTTGGGGCTTTTTTGGCAGGGCTGGCGGTTAATGACGTTTTAGGCCGGGGCGCAGTCAAGGAAAAAATCGAGTTTGTTGGCGGTGTCCTGTTTATTCCCTTTTTCTTCGTGGCGATGGGGCTGCTGATTGACATCCCGGTGTTCACGCAAACGCTGCTGAGCGAGCTACTGCTGGTCGCCGCTGTTGTCGCCAGCCTCATTGGCAGCAAGTTTTTAGCCGCCCTGTCTGTCAAAAGGCTTTATCGCTATACCTGGAGTGAAACCCTGACTATGTGGTCGCTGTCCCTACCCCAGGTAGCGGCAACTTTGGCGGCGGCACTGGTAGGGCTAGAGGTGGGGCTGCTGAGCGAAGCCCTGTTTAACAGCATCATCGTGCTGATGCTGGTGACTTCAATCCTAGGACCAGTTCTCACCCAGCGCTTTGCCAGTCAGCTACCATTCTCGGAAGCTGACGCGGCGGCGGCAGCGTCACCGCCTGCTGAGGATCCCACCGGCGATCGCTCAATTCTTGTCTCTGTCTATAACCCGATTACAGAGCCTTATCTGATTGAAATGGCGGCTTTGCTAGCCCAGGAGCGAGAAAAAATTGTCCCCTTAGCGATCGCCCAAGCCTCTACCCATCTCAACGAAGCTCAGCTCAGCGAAACCATCTGGCGCAGCCGCAAGCTGCTGAAACAGGCGGCAGAAATTAGCCACAGTCTAGGCTTAGAAACCAGGCCGCTGCTGCGGATTGACAGCGATGTGGCGCTGGGCATTTGTCACGCAGCCAGAGAAGAAGACGCCCGGCTCATTCTTATGGGCTATGGCGACATGACGACGCTGCAGGCCCGCCTGCTGGGCAATGTGATCGATCAGGTGTTTAGAATTAGCCACTGTCCCGTAGCCGTCATGCAGCTCCGAGATTCTCCCCGCGCCCTCAAGCGTATCCTAGTCGCGATTAAAGACCTGCTAGCCCCTAGCCTACAGCTTGTCTGCCTGGCCCAGCAGCTTGCCCACGCCAATCAAGGAACGGTGACTGTACTGCACATTTGCCCGCCAACCACCTCTCAGGCTAAGCGTCACGAATTCAAGCGGCAGCTAGTGGATACTCAGTCGCTACTGCCTACCAGCAGACTGAAAGTGGTATCTCACACCGACACAACTGCCACTATTTTGCGGGTATCTCAGCCCTTTGACATTGTTATGCTGACGGACTCTCGAACTCACGTCCTAGCCGGACTCACGCCGGATGACCTCACCCTGTCGCTGATGCAAAAGCTAACCTGCTCAACAGTCCTGTTTTCGGCCAACACAGCTTAGCGGACTAACCCAGCTAAATCCAAAAGGCTAGCGCCGCAGCCGCCTGCACGGCAAAATTCAAACCCAACAGAAACGCGCTGCAAAAACTTTCTCACATGCCAACGTCTCTACTTACAGCTTGTATCGCTGGAGGAACCCGGTCATGAAATCTGTACGGCAGTTTTTTCTAAGTCCCTGGCCCCTGTTTATTGTCATGGCCTTGAGCAGCCTGACAGTGCTGTCAGGCAGTCTGTTTTGGGCTAGTCAAATGTCTGAAAAGCCGACGCCCGCTCCCTTGGCAGCTCCCAAAAGCGCGACTGACCCGCAGTATTAATCAGGATCCAGTAAGCTCTCCATGCACCTGCGTTTCTCCAAAGACCTAAAAGCGCTGCTAGAAAAGCTGGCAGCGCAGCCCTTGACAATAGCCGATATTCTCAAAGAAACCTCTGAACGAGGCTTCTGTCTGGTCATCGGTCTGCTGGTGATGCCGTTTTTGTTTCCCATGCCACCGGGATTCACGACGATTTTAGGTTCAGCCTGTCTGCTGCTAGCGGCGCAGATGGCCATTGGCCGCAAAGTTCCCTGGCTACCTCAGCGAGTTGCACGCTTTCAGTTTCCCCAGCCGTTTGTAGCTCAGCTTTTAGTCAATCTGGAGAAGCTCACCAAGATTTTGGAAAAAGTGGCCAAACCTCGCTGGTTGAGCATCGCGGAAAGCAGACACGTCTGGCAGCTCAACGGTATCTGTATTACCTGGCTGACTCTGCTGCTGATGGCTCCTGTGCCGTTTACCAATCCAGTACCGACAGCAGGTATTTTGCTGCTGTCAATTGCCACCCTGGAAGCCGACGGATTGCTGATGTTTGTTGGCTATGGGCTGGTCGGTTTGAATACGGCGCTGTTTGGCTCGGTGGCCTATTTTCTGTGGCGATCGCCCGAAATGCTGCAAAATCTCTTTAGCTAAGAGGCAGCTTAAATCGGCTCAATCAGGATGGGGGAGGCTAGATGCTGCTGCGGCGCTGCGGCATTTTCGATCGTGACGGCCACAGCCACAACCTGACTGCGATCGCGGAAAATGCTCGGCACTGTAATGGTTTTAGCCAGTTCCCCTGTTTCATCAACGGTAAAGGTGTCGGTCAAAATTGCGTTCTTCTCGTCAGCCGTGACGACGGCATCCGGTGCGACTACCGTCCAGAGAGCATAGACCTGATCAGCCGGCAGTGGCGGCAGGTTTTCTGCGCTCAGGCTGCCTTCTAAGCTGTCTGGATCAATCGTGAGGCTGACGGAGCCAGAGACAGTCGCCGTTTCGGTCGGTTCTAGGTCAAAGGTAAGAGCGGTGGCGGGTAGCTCTTCTCTGCTAGCGGTCTGGAGCGATCGCCAGAGGGTATAGTTGCTGATGCCGAGGGCGACAATTAAGGCCGCCGCGATCGCCCCCCAGGCTTTTTGCCAACTGCTAAAAGAAATGACGCTAGCGGACTTTTGGGGCATGGTAGCTGTCTGTGCCAGCTCATAAGCGCTCAAAATAGAGGCTTTTAGGTGCGCGGGGGGCGGTGTTTCATTGACATAAGCCATCTCTAAAATTCGCTGCATCTGCTCAACTTCCCGCATCAGGTCCGGATTGCCCGCTAGCATTTGTTCAAAGATGGCTGCTTCCTTCGGGCTGAGATCGCCCAGGACATAGCCTGCAATCAAAAGCTGTTGATGTTCTGAAGATACAGACCCGGTCATTCTGAATTTAATCCAAATTATCTTGTAGCAGTTGTCGCAATTTGAGCAGTCCCCGTCGCGCCCTAGCTTTGATCGTACCCAAGGGAGTTTGAAGCTGCTCAGCAATAGTGGCCTGAGTCAGTCCCTCGTAATAGGACATGTGCAGCACCTGTCGCTGATTTTCCGAAAGACCTGCCAGCGCTGCTCTAATTTCCTGAGATTGCTCCTCCTGCTCCATTTCTTCAACAGGAGGATTAGCAGACATCAGCCCGTAGTCAGCCTGCTGGCGCTTCAGGGCGGTTTGCCCGGTTCGCCGCGATCGCAGACGATCAATAGCTCGCGACCGGGTCAGGATAGCCAAATAGGTTCTGAGCGAACCGCGCTGAGGATTGTAGGCATCGGTTTGCGCCAGTTTAATAAAAATATCCTGGGTCAAATCCTCGGCCTCCTGGGTTGTCAGCACTTTTGACGCTATGCCATACACCAGGCCAGCATGGCGGTCATAAATTTGACCTAAAGCCTCTGTTTGCCCAGATTTGAGGGCTAGCCAAAGTTCTTTATCAGTAGCAGCGTCGTCTCCAGCAAGGTTAGACCGCTCAGAATCCATAAATATGAGGACACCCGGACACTGTCTTCTGAACTATCCTACAGCCTAGATAATTTATCTGAGCGGTTTGAATTTGCCTGCACCCTGTTGCCATGCCCAACACTGACGCCACCATAGCCCCCACAGCCGTAAATTCTGATTCTGTCTCAACACAGTCTTTGCTCGTGATAGAAGTTGATAAGCTGCTTAATTTGCCGCTCTTATTGAATGTACGCAACTCTGTCAGTTCTGGATGCTTATTTCTGGCACAAATTCTTTCTGAGGGAAGATTTCAGATCAGGCATAGTCTGGTGGAAGCCCGTTAACCAGGTTCAGCTTTGAAATCTGGCATACTGCTCAGTTCGAGCTGTTTTAACAGCGATATAGTAATTGTCTATAAACCCCTGCCGCGATCGCCCATCAGCCAAAAGCTGTCCCCCGGAGTCACCAAATCAAATAGCTTTTGCGCCGTCCTTTTCCCACGCCTTTTATAGACTTAAAGATGAAAATTGCCGCTGCTAGTTTCGCGTTTTTGGTGGGTCTGAGCCTGATTGGCTGCAATGTTGCAGAAACTGAGCCAGATGCTGCTGATAGTTCCCCTATGTCTGCAGACATTTCTACCCCCGCCGCAGATTCAGACACCTCTGCGACTGCGGAAACTGCTGAAGCCAATGACTTTTTAATCGTACCGGGTGAACGGGTAGGCCCGATTACAGAGGCTACCACCTATGACGATCTCGTTACTTTGTTTGGCGAAGCCGCCCTGACTAATACCACTTGGCCGGGGCCAGAAGGCTCTTTTAACCTACCTGCCACTGAGGTTGATTTAGGGCCTGATCAATCTTTCTTAGCGGTTTGGCTCGACGAGGCGCGATCGCAGCTCTTCAGCATTACTCAGCTAGGTCGCGACTGGCAAACCCCAGAAGGCATTCATGTCGGCATGCCTCTGTCTGAGCTAGAAGCGGTTTTGGGGCCTTTTCAGCTCAGCGGCTTTGGTTGGGACTATGGCGGCTATGCCTTTTTAGAAGGGACTGAACTAGCCGAATACCAGGGAGATCTCTATATCCGTTTATCGCCCGCCTCAACTACGGCAGTGAATGAGGCAGACATGATAGCCGTTTCGGGAGACCGGGTTTTTGACTCGGACAATCCCAACCTGCAGGCCGTAGATCCGACAGTCGTTAATCTTGATGTTGAGTTTCGCCAACTCGAATAAGGCATTCGCTATTCTAGAAACATGCCTACCTGTGATTAAAGGGGGTGTTCGTGAATGCACTGTCCCGCTCATTCGCTTCAAGACCTGAAGCGAGACTTGCAAACTGCTACGGCTGATTACCATCAGGTTCATGCTGGCACTGGGCTATTTCGCTTCAGCGTTATCAGCGCTATACAGCTCGGCTTCGCGATTTGGGCTTGGCAAAGTCAGACCTGGCTAGCCTTTGTTAGCCTCAGCGCGATCGCTGGGCTGTTTTATGCCTTCGGGTTCATCTGCACCCACGACATGATGCACCACACCCTGACGGGCTGGCGCTGGTTTGAGACGGTCATCCCCCGTCTGCTGAGCTGGCCGATGCTGTGGCCCTATGGCCTATATGCTGAGCTGCATCGCCTACATCACGGCTGGAACGGCATCAATCTTCAAGACCCGGAAAGGGTCCAGTGGACTGAGGCAGAATATCAGGCCGCATCGGCCTGGCAGCGCTGGTATGTACGTCACCAGTGGCAAATTGATATCTTTCTGCTGGCCGGATTGGGAATGATCGCTAAAACCTGCCATCAAGCGCTACGGTTGCGCTCGGTCAGTCCGCGTCTTAAGCGACAAATGCTCATTGATGGCACCGGCATTTTAGTGACTCAGATCGCTTTGCTCAGCCTAGCTGCCTATTACGGCGTGGTGCTGAAATACCTGCTCTTTTGGCTGGTGCTAGAGCGTGTTATCGGAGCCGTTGCCCAAACCCGCGATCACCTAGAGCATTATGGTCTATGGCAGCAGACGGACAGCTACCAGCTCACCCAGCTCTATGCCTGCCGCAACCTCAAGACTTCCAAATGCGTCAGCTGGCTGATGGGCGGGCTGAACTATCACTCGGTTCATCACGCCTTTCCCACCATTCCCTTTGACCAGTTGCCACAGGCCTTTGAGCAAATACAGGCTGTTTTAAAACAACACCAGCTACCGCCCATGCAGATGGGAGATGGTTATTTCAAAGAAACGCTTTGGCTGCTACAGCATCCTGCTCTAATTGAAGACGCTGATCTCACAAAAGCGACGGAGCGCTACTACAACACGTCCGCAGCCACGCCTTTACCTATGAAGACTGCCTAGCGCGTCTGGAAGACCATCGCCGCTGACGGTGCCGGGCGAGCTGCTTGCGCTTACGCTTTTCAGGCGGGGTTTCAAAGTAGCGGTGCTTCTTCATGTCCTGAAAGATACCGGCTCTGGAAACCTTGCGTTTGAACCGCCGCAGTGCCGATTCGATTCCTTCGTTTTCTTCCAGAGTAACTTGGGCCATATCGTCTTCTCCATTTAGACCAAAAAAAGCAGACAATCCGTCTGCCAAAAGCATTCAACAGATGTGCAAGCTTAGAAACCGCGAGAAAAACCGCGATCGCCGCCAGAATTGCTGCGCTTTTCTCTAGGCTTCGCCTTGTTAACTTTGAGGTCGCGCCCCATCCATTCTGCCCCATCGAGTGCTTCAATGGCAGAACCTTCTTCTGACTCTTCTACCATTTCAACGAAGCCAAACCCTCTAGGACGACCAGTTTCGCGATCGGTGGGCAGGGTTACGCGCTTAACACTGCCGTATTCGGCAAAAACCTGCTCTAAATCCTCGCTCGTTACATCATAAGATAGGTTTCCGACATAAACTGTCATGGACTAACCTCCCGCCTAGAAAAATTCAGTTTTGCTCAAATTTCGGAGGTTCGCCTGAAAGTATGAAATCTTAAGACAAACTGGGCTACCGAAAATCAATTATTCGCACTCATGCACCTTAGCATACAAACATTCTCAAAGCTTCATGCCTAAATTTCACAGTCAGCGAGACTGGCAGCTAGCCCAGGTGCTGATGCAGCCCGCCCTGATTCGCGTCATTGACAACATCCGCAAACGGCTAGAAACCTCCAGCTGGCGCGGTTCCTACAAAACTCAACAGGTTTGGCCCACAGCTACTACTGCCGCCCAAAAGCAGCAGGTGGAAACTCTACAGGCCCAGCTCCCGCAGGCCCAGACCCCAACCGAGATAGACGAAATTGAACAGCAGCTCTCTCAGCTACCCGCAGCTATCCCTTTATACGAACTGCAGCTGGAAAAGGGCGATCGCCAACAGACTGTAGATATCTGGCAGCTCTGCTATCGGGTGTGCTTTCAAAACTATGATGCTGAGCAAGAGGCGTCTCCGGTTGACCTAGACTGGCAGCTAATCGATCAGGCGACTGGCAGCGTGGACTGGGATCAGCTTGATCAAAAAGCAAGTCAGCTTGTGGGAGACATCTTTGCACAGCTTTGGGAAGAGGCGTAGAGCGTAGCGGGTTAATGGGGAATGAAGTCGTCAACAGGAAAGTGAACTTCTCAGCTCTTCCACTGCCTCGATCTGCTGCGGCTGCCCTATCTTGCCTGCCCTATCTCCTGGCCTACGTCTCCGCTGGATTTAGCTGCATCATCACCCAGGTGGTGTAAGTGCCAATTGGACTCCAAATTAGGTAGGGCACCAGCAGGGCTGCCGCGACCAGAGAAATAGGAAGCACTGCGATCGCCAGCAGGAGCGCGATCACAAAACCAGCGGCACCGATGACAAGTCCCACCGTTAGCTTTTTTACCCACAGCATGACGGTGGAATAAGCCACGGTGACGACTTCGAGCAGGGCATAGACGCCCATCAAAATCCAGGTGCGAGAACTGCCGGGGTCTTGTTGCCAAACGTTATAGGCTGACCAAGCGCCACAGATAAAAATAGTCGTCCAAAAAACAGGAATAGCTTTCTCGAAGGTGAGCCAGCTTGGCCGCTGCAGTCGCCGGAACCACTTGGCCCCTGACGGGGGAATCGGAGCGCTGCCTAAAACGGCAATGCCCAAGGCCACACCGCCAATAATCATCCAGGGCTTAATCATAGGTGTTTGTATAGCCGATAAGAATATAGTTTGATTTTGCAATAAAAGCAGACCCTTTTTAACTGAAGCGGGGCGATCGCGCGATCGCCCCGCTTCGGCTCTAAATCCCCATTGTGGCGACGGAACCACCGTCTACTCGGTAATTAGCACCGACGACAAAGCTTGACTGCTGGGAACAGAGGAAGGTGATGACAGCCGCCACTTCCTGAGCCTTACCGCGCCGCTGTAGTTCCAGGTGGGGCCGCTTTTCCTGCAAGAAAGTTTCGATTGCCTGGTCGAAACTCATGCCCTTTTCTTCTGCCCGCTGCTGCATCATTTTGTCCGTCATGGGGGTGGCGATATAAGCGGGAGAAACGGAGTTGACCAGCACCCCGTCTTTAGCAAAAGCCTTAGATAGATTCTTGGCCAAATTCAGCACCCCTGCCTTGGCAGCACAGTAGGGCATCTCGTCTGTATAGGGCTGGACAGCATCCTCTGAGGCAATCAGCACGACCCGCCCCCAACCGGCTGCTTGCATACAGGGGATAAAGGCACGACAGACGCGAACCGCCGCCATAAAGTCGGTTTCAATGGTTGCATACCAGTCTTCGTCACTTAGCTCTAAAAACGGCTTCGTAGCTCCGGTGATGCCCGCCGCGTTGAGCAAAATATGAACGCCGCCAAAGCGATCGAGAATTTGCTGCTTAGCAGACTCCACTTCTTCTAGGTTTCTGAGATCGGCTTTCACCGCAAAGGCTTCACCAACTGTTTTGACTTCCTCGACAGTTTCCTGGAGCTGCTCTGTCGTTTTGTCAATTAGCGCAATTTTGACGCCTTCATCTGCCAGCAGCTTGGCCGTAGCCCGGCCAATACCAGAGTCGCCCCCGGTAATTACAGCCACTTTATCTTTAATCCCCAACTGCATAAGATCTCCGTTATTTTTTAAGCCTAAGTGCGCTTTTAACACTCCTTTTTGAGGAATTTGCCTAGCTGCACGCCTTTCATCGTAAAAAGGTTTGTGATTTTATTGGTCTACCTTGAAGCGGAAATCAGCCCAATATCGTGGTTTGTATCGATAGACAGGTAAAATTCAGGCGAGGATTTGCTAAAAGGTTTAACTGATGTGTGGACTGAAATGAATGGCGACTCTATCCGCTCCAATCTTAGCTGGGCTGAGCATTCTAGCCATTCTGCTAGTTTGGGCAGTTCTGTATGTTCTGTGGCGCACAGCCTTGCTAGCGGCAGCGTACAAGGCAAAGGTGCTGGCCTCTAGCATTTTCGTAGCTCAGCGCCAGCCGGAAGCGGTTTTAGCCGAAGACCTTGCCGTTGATAATCTGGCTCTGCTGAAATACGTCCAGACTCAGATTGACTGGCAGGCTCAAACTGTAACGGCTTCGGTTTTTGGGGTGGCTCAGCGCCAGGTAATCTGTCGGCCTGGGTTAGGCTGCACGCTGGTGGTAGACGTACCTGCAGGTAAGATTCAGCAGCAGTCAAATCCGCTGGCAACTTGCTCTCGCAGCCACAAAGTTTTTGAGTTTCCGATCGCGGCAGAACCTCCCCATCGCGTTGACGAGGCGCAGCTAGCAGCCGTGGTCGAGTCAGCGTTTGCTGAGGCTGATCCAAAGCGGCAGCAGCGCAGTCGGGCCCTGATCGTCGTGCAGGCAGGCCAAATCATCGCTGAGCGCTACGCACCAGGGTTTACGGCAGAAACTCCCCTGCTGGGCTGGTCAATGACGAAAAGCGTGGTGAATGCGCTGGTCGGAATTTTAGTGCAGCAGGGCAAGCTATCGCTAGACACCTGCGGCCTGGTAGCTGAGTGCAATGAGGCAGGCGATCGCTGTGAAGCCATCACCATCGACCAGCTTTTACGCATGAGCAGCGGCCTGCCATTCTCCGAAATTTACAGCAATCCGCTCTCTAACGTCACCAAAATGCTGTTTAGTCGCGGTGACATGGCAGCCTACGCGGCCAATCGCACTCTGGCGGAAGTTCCAGGAGCGCACTGGAGCTATGCCAGCGGCACAACCAACATTCTTTGCCGGATAATCCGGCAGGTGGTCGGCAGCACCGAGGCCGCTTATTTTGCCTTTCCTCACCAGAGGCTGTTTGAGCCGCTGGGCATGACCAGCGCTGTTTTAGAGCCAGACGCTAGCGGTACGTTTGTCGGATCCTCTTATATGTACGCGACGGCGAGAGACTGGGCTAAGTTTGGACAGCTCTATCTACAGGATGGGGTCTGGGACGGGGAGCGAATTTTGCCGGAAGGCTGGGTGGACTATTCCCGCACCCCCGCCCCTGCAGCCCCGCAGCAGCAGTATGGGGCTCACTTTTGGCTGAAGGTGCCCCATTCTTACGCTTCAAAGCGATCGCCCAAACCCCAAATGCCAGCAGACACGTTCATGGCCTGCGGCTATCAAGGGCAAATTCTAACCCTAATTCCGTCACTGGATTTGGTCGTCGGGCGGTTTGGCCTCTCCCAGCTACGCGGCAGTTGGGATCACGAATGGTTCATTCAGCAGCTTGTAGCCGCCGTCTCTGCCAGTGCCGAATAGCTAATGTCCCCCCGCTACGGGGCTTTCAGCAGCTTTCCAGGCCCCAGCGCTCCATAGAGATAATTCAAAAAGCTAGGAGCGAAACCGGGCTGCTCCCGCTGCGGCCAAACTCACGAGTCCGACGGCAATCATCGCTCGCAGCGATAGGGTTTCTCCTAAAATAATCCAGCCTGCGATCGCCGCTGCCACAGGTTCCAGGCTCAGCAGCACGCCAAACGTCTTGATCGGCAGCAGCCGCAGCGCCATCAGCTCGAACGAGTAGGGAATCACCGACGACAGCAGAGCCACCCCTAACCCCAACGTCAAGGCTTGAGGCTGTAGTAGGGCAGCCCCTTCGCCCAAAACGCCCACAGGCAGCAGCACAATCGTCGCGATCGCCATCGCCCAGGCCAAGCCGTCTATGCCCGGAATAGCGCGGCCTGTTTGGGCCGACAGCAGAATATAGGTGGCCCAAAAAACGCCCGCCAGCAGCGCCAGTCCCATTCCCAGCAGATCCACCTCAAACCCTTGAATCGGCGTCAGCAGCAAAATTCCTGCCCCCGCCAGCAGCACCCACAGCCCGTCTAGCCAGCGCCGCGAATTGGCAACCGCCAAGCCCAGCGGCCCCAAAAATTCCAGGGCGACGCCAATGCCAATCGGTACCCGGTCGATAGCTTCATAAAATGACCAGTTCATCAAAGCCAGAGAAAGGCCAAATCCGGCCAGTAGCCAGAGGTGAGTTCGCGCCAGCGCCTGCCAGCGGGGACGCCACAGAATAAACAGAATGACAGCGGCAAAGCCTACCCGCAGCAGCACCATCCCTGTTGGCCCCAACTGCTGAAACAGCGACTTGGCTAAGGCAGAGCCGATTTGCGTAGAGCCAATGGAACACAGAACCAGTCCCATGGGCGGCACGGAAAGCCGAGATGCAAGCTGCTTCATGAATTGCCTACGATAGTTTAGATGTGCAAAAAATTTGGCCCATGCCTGAAGCAGATCAACTCCAAGCGCTGCGATCGCGCTACCTGCAGCTCACCAATCAGGTGCTGCCAGAAGCCGCTAAAACGCGACAATTTCCAGTACGCTTCAACCACTGCTTTCAGCGCATTATTCTAGACAATCTGTTCCAAACCTGCTGGTATGAGGTACTCGAAAAAGGTAAAACGCCGGCCTATCAGCAGCTTTCTAAGTCGCAGCTAGAAGCGGCGATCGCGATCGCAAACAGCGTTTTAGAACAGCCAGACGAGTATTTAGCAGCCCTTAACCGTAAGAGTCTACACTGGCGCGGGCACGACTAGATTGAAGCTGCGACCTGAGAACAAGCTGTGGAGGCAGCATAGCCTGATACCTCCATAGCCTATAGAAGGAAAAAGCACTTTTGCCTAGCAAAAGCCTTAAAACTTAGCAAATAGAAAAGATAGTTTAACCTAGATTTTTACACCTTGATAATAAAAATACTTACGGCAAATTTTGTTAACGCTGCCAGTCGCTAGCCAAAGTTGTGCAGGATACTTATCTTGTCCGAAGACTTAATCCTATTAGGACAAAGAGGTGATTCCAATGCACACCTATGAAGTATTCGTTGACATTTGCGAATGTCAAAGTCTAGCCAGCTCTAGCTGTCGCTTTTTAGAAGAGCGCTATCAGATTAGCGCTGACTCTAGAAATCAAGCTCAATATAATGCTCTAAACCGAGCCGAAGCTGCCCATCCGAAGGCAACTGAATATGATGTCAGGGTCACACGTATGCTGGCCTGATAGTTTAGCTTCCTTATTTTTACTCATTACAAGTCCCTGGAGATAAAAACTATCTCCAGGGACTTTTAGATTCGGGACTCACGCACTTGACGAGGTTTTAACTCATCGCTAGCTCCCAGCGATCGCTCTCCCTGATTGAGGGAAATAGGGGGACTTTAGTATGAATCCCTAGTGTCCAATTTTTGAACTGTGTAACTCTTAAGAGTAAGGGATTTAGCCCTTTAAGCAGCGATTAGGCTTCTTGCCAAAGCTGACGCACTTTGTCAGGCAGATAGCCCGCAATCTCGGAAATCCGCTCTTGGGATAGCTCATCTTTGGTGGCTGAGAAAACAGCAGAGGTCGCCTTTTCAGGACTGACATATTTGGATAAGCCGCCTTCCTGCCTAATGCGAAAGAGGAAGGTTTCACCGTCAAACTTCAGCGGCGGGCGAATCTGACTGAGGAAATGCACGATGGGATTGGTATCTTGCCAAAGCTCGGCTACTTCGTTTTGTAGCGCTTTGTCTTCAGTCTCGACGGCTTTTTCATGCAGTTCATCGGCTACCCGTCCGGAAGCGTCCTTAGTCATCAGGTCGCGCATGGTGCGAAAGACAACCTCGGCTAGGTCACGGGCATCAAAAATGTCTTCTAGCTGCCCTTTGATCATGACCTTCTCTAAAAAGTCCATGTTCTCAGTGGCAATCGGCGTTGCCGGACCGCCCTTAAGTGCTTCTGGTGGATTCTCGTTCATTTTTTCCAGCAGTCGCTGCCCCTTTTCCGTCAGTTCGGCTTTTTCAAACTCAATCAGGTGAGGCAGGGGACCATCTTCAGCGCCCAGCGTATTGGCAACCCGCACATCTACCTCATCGGGATTGACGACGCTTGGCACATCGTCCTGATTGCCGTAGGCGTTTCCGGAAAACTTAGCGTCGATAAACCCTTTTTGATTTAGATAGTCAAGATGGCCTAGCAGATCTGATTTACTGAGCTGACGCCCTACAAAGTCATTTTCGGTGAGATTGACTTCATGCTTACCCTCAGCGCTCGAGTCCCCTTCACCGATTCTTTTTAGCAAGATATAAGCAACGTCATCTCTTAGATTGATAGGCATATAAAATTTCTCCTAGCTGTTAAGTTTTATCAATGCGTTAACAAAACCCTAGGCTGATCTGCAGACAGAATCATCTACTGGAAGATGTATTTTGTCTGATTAGATACGGTTTGCGATCGCCTAAAGCTCTTAATGGCTCTACGGTTTCAGCCCACCAGGGCGATCGCCTTTTGTCGGTCGTATTAGGCTGAGGAAAGCAGATTTTTCCTAGCCTAGTTCTAGACATAAAAACTCATGACGGCAGTGTCTTCCCTCCTCGCGCCGATACAAGCCTGGTTTAAACAGCAGGGCTGGCAGCCCTTGCCCTTTCAGCAAGCTACTTGGGAAGCGTATTTGGCAGGCCGCAGCGGCCTAATTCAGGTACCGACTGGGGCGGGTAAAACCTATGCCGCCGTCATGGGGCCGCTGGCAGACCTCCTGCAAAATCCCGGCTCCGGCCTGCAGCTACTCTATATCACGCCGCTACGGGCACTGTCCCGTGATATTGAGCAGGCGATTCGCCGCCCTATTGAGACAATGGGCTGGAACTTACAGGTAGATGCTCGCACCGGGGACACCAGTTCCTCGCGCAAATCACGGCAGCTTAAAGCCATGCCCCATATTTTGATTACGACGCCGGAGTCGCTGGCGGTGATGCTGTCCTACAAAGAGACGGCCAAGCGGTTTGGCAAGCTGCGAGCAGTGATTTTAGACGAGTGGCATGAGCTGATGAGTTCCAAGCGCGGTACGCAAACAGAGCTGTGCCTGTCTCATCTGCGCCAGCTTAGCCCCCCGCTTAGAACCTGGGCGATCTCGGCCACCTTGGGCAATCTGCCGGAAGCGGCCCAGGTAGCAGTAGGGCTGGGCTGCGAGCCGATGGTGGTGCAGTCTGACCTCAAGCGGCAAACGGTGATTCAGAGCATTCTGCCGACGTCAGTAGATACCTTTCCCTGGGCCGGACACTTGGGCCTGCGGCTGTATGAGGAGCTGATTGCCGCCCTCGATATTGAGAAGTCAACTCTGATTTTTACCAATACGCGATCGCAGGCAGAGCGCTGGTTTCAGGCGCTGCAGTTTGCTCTGCCAGAACAGAGCGATCGCATTGCCCTGCACCACGGCTCAATTGACTTTAAGACCCGGCAGGCGATCGAGGCGGGAGTAAAGCAGGGAGAAATTAAGTGGGTTGTTTGTACTTCCTCCTTGGATCTGGGGGTTGACTTTCAGCCAGTAGAGCGGGTAGTGCAGATTGGCAGCGCCAAAAACCTGGCACGGCTGCTGCAGCGGGCTGGGCGCTCGGCCCATGTCCCAGAGGGCAAAGCAGAAGTATTCTTTTTACCGACGAATGCCCTGGAACTGCTAGAAATTTCCGCTTTTCGTCACGGTTTGGCCGCCGGACATATTGAAACCCGGCATCCCCGTTCTAAACCTTACGATGTTTTAATTCAGCATTTAGTGACGCTGGCCTGCGGCGATGGCTTTGCCCCCGCCCAAACGCTAGCCCACATTCAGCAAACGGTGTCTTATGCAGCTTTAACAGAAGCTGAATTTGATTGGATTCTAGACTTTTTGGCCCAGGGCGGAAAATGTCTCAAAGCCTATCCCCGCTACCAGAAAATTAGCCTCGATCAGGGCGTTTACCGGGTGACTAACGCCCAAATGACTCGCATGCATCGGTTGGGCATCGGTACCATTACCTCCAATCAGACGGTGCGCGTTGTCTATACCAATCGCAAAGAGATTGGTACGGTGGAAGAAAGCTTTGTCTCCAAGCTGAAGAAAGGCGACGTTTTCTTCTTTGCGGGGCGACAGCTAGAGTACTTTCAGCTCAAAGACATGGTGCTCTATGTCAAAGGCACCCAGAAGAAATCAACCGTTACGCCGAGCTGGGGGGGCAGTCATTTAGCCATTTCAGGTACCCTTGGCCTCTATTTGCGTCAGGAAATCGATCGGGTCAAAGATTTGGCTGAGCTAAATGCTGAGCTGAACTGCATTTTGCCGATTCTGGCTATGCAGGACAGTCTTTCGCACCTGCCTAGCCGCCAAGAGCTGCTGCTAGAAACCTTCAAATCCCGCGAAGGCCAGCATCTCTACGTTTTTCCCTTTGAAGGCCGCTTCGTCCACGAGGGAATTGGATTTCTCTGGGCCTATCGCTTTGCCAAACAGCAAAAAGCAACCTTTACGGTTTCAGTCAATGACTATGGCCTGGAGATCTTAGCGCCCAAGGACTATCCGTTCCAAGACCTGTTTGGCGATCGCTTTTTTGCCCAAGACCAGCTGATTGCCGATCTTAAAGCCAGCCTCAACATTTCAGAACTGACTCAGCGCCAGTTTCGCGGTATCGCCCAGGTAGCCGGTTTGGTCTTTAAAGGCTATCCCTCTTCTCGCAAAACCGTCAGCCAGCTTCACATCAGTGCTTCGCTGATCTATGACGTATTCTCCAAATACGAGCCTGACAATTTGCTTTTGCAGCAGGCCGAACAAGAGGTTTTAGCCGAGCAGCTAGAAGCACCCCGCCTAAGCCAGACCCTAGAGCGTCTTAGTCATCTCTCTACTGTCTGGAAAGCCACATCGCGCCCTTCGCCCTTGGCCTTTCCGCTGTTCGTTGAGCGCCTGAGTTCGCGTCTATCTAACGAAACTCTGCTAGAGCGGATTATCCGGATGAAAACCCAGTGGGAACACAAGAGTTGATGCTCATGTGTATCTACTGCGGCAGAGTTGAGTTTAATATTTAGTCTTGAGAGCCTACTCATTTTTGTGGAAAAAGCAAGTAGGCCAAAAGCAAAATCTAGCTGTGAAAAGCAATCGCTTGCCTGCCTGAAATAAGCCCTTTTTCAGGAGAATTTCTTACTTAAGATAGATGGCAAAGTAAAAGGCCATAGCAGGCTGGCTAGAGCAATAAATAACCAGGTATCCCAATCTTCTTTGGGCGTTGAGCTATCTTTGAAAAAAGCCTGTAACAGCGGAAACAGAGCGATCGCAGCAAAAAGAAAATAGAACTTGACTAGCATGGAAAACATAGCTTCTAGTGTCAATCGGTGTGCAGCTTGAGTAGATTACTTTCACTCCCCGACTGACTTAGTTATAAATTAATAATATGACGTTGAGGTCAGATAATTTACCTAAAAATTCAAATTTATATCGATAGTCTTAAGTGTTTATTCTAAAATAATTAGTTTCTTCCAAAAGAAAATTCTGTCTTAGTCGTTGAATAGACCGAGACAGCCGAGCTGGATTTTATCAGGTTCATAGCTGCTGACGAGGGGTAGTTGCTTTAGGTTCCTAAAAAGCTGCCGGAAAGTTCGTTGAGCAGTGAACTTTCCGGCAGCTTGCATTGAGAAGGGTGTAGATTAGCAGCCTATCGCCTATAAGAAGATTCAGATCATCAGCGGCTGTCTAGTCAATAGAAATTGTAGTTGGCCCCTTGCCGTTGCCATTTTGAGGGGCTGAGGCTGCCGAGGTGACAGGCTGTCCGGTCTGCTGGCTGAGCCAGGTTTTTACCGGATCTTCGCCGAGTCTGAGATGAAAAGCACCTGAACAGAAGCCGCCTAAAAACGCAATAGGCTGACCAAACATTTGCTGGGCTAGGGGGGTCAATTCGTCTAAAAACACAGTGCGCTTAGCTCCTTAAATCTGCCGTTTAGATCCTAGCGCGAAATTTTAGCGGGCAGCAGTGCTTGATGGCACGATGACTGTAAGACACATCTGTCTGCTAGCGGCAAAGTCTTAAGGAATGCCACAAAAAGTATCTAGAAATAACAAAGCGTCAGAGATTATTGCTGATTGCAGCTTGGCTATTGACAGTCCATCGCGGTCGCCGCTTTACTCAAGGCAGGGGAGCTTTTCTCTCAGCTCCTGAGGTGCTGTTTGGGCATCTCCTAAAATTCTTGGCCCTTAACGGTTAGCGTTGTGTATCAGTTCCTGCAACTTCTGCAGCTTATTTCGCAGTGGCTCATCCAGACCTGTGAGCCAATTCTCGTGCCTCTGTGCTTTATTTTTGCCTGGTCAATCATTTTTCTGGGACTGTGGAGCCTTTTGGCGGCTGGGCGTGACGGCTTAGCCAACGCCCGGCGGATGCATCAGATTCCCTGCGCCGATTGTCGCTATTTCACCAATCAGCATCAGCTTAAGTGTCCGGTTCACCCCTGTCAGGCGCTTTCAGAAGCCGCAATTGACTGTCCTGACTTTGAGTCTGCCGCGATCGCCCCTTATTCTGCCGGAAACTGAAACGACTATGCTAGTGCAAAAGCTGATGGACTGCGCAGAGTTCGTAGCCGGAGATGGAACCCTGCTGCGAGAGCTGCTGCATCCTGACAAGCAGCCGGTAAATCTGCGCTACAGTCTGGCCCATGCCGTCGTGCCGGTGGGACAGGTATCAGCGGCTCACAAGCTGAAAACTTCTGAGGTCTACTATATTCTCAGCGGTCGAGGAGAAATGCACATCGACCAGGAAACACAGCTCGTTAAGCCCGGAGATGCCATTTATATTCCTCCCCAGGCGCGGCAGTTTATCCGTAACTGCGGCCATGAACCGCTGACCTTCATCTGCATTGTTGATCCGGCTTGGCGACCGGAAGATGAAACTGTTTTCGCCTCTGCAGCGATCGCAGAGCCAGAAGCATGACGGGTGCTGGTAGCCTCGCTGGCCCCCTCAAAGGGTGTCTTGCTTTAGTCATTTTGCTCTGGGGCCTGGCGGTAGCTCCCCCGCCCGCGATCGCCCAGGGCCTACCCTTTTTATTTGAGGCGGGCGCTGCGGTTGAAACGCCAGCGGGCGCTGCCTACGGGCCTGCCGCGTTGATGTCAGAGCTGGCAGCGGCTGACGTAGTCTATTTGGGAGAAACCCATACCCGTGCTGCGGATCACCTGGCTGAACTGGCTATTTTGCAGGCACTCTATGCTGAACAGCCCCGACTGGCGATTGCGCTAGAAATGTTCCAGCAGCCTTTTCAGCCAGTCATCGATCGCTATCTGGCAGGCGAAATTGACGAGATAACGCTGCGTCAGCAAAGCGAGTATGAGAGCCGTTGGGGCTATCCCTGGGCTTATTACGCTCCAATTTTACGCTTTGCTCGCAGTCACGAAATTCCTGTGATCGCCCTAACCGCGCCCGCCGAAGCCACCGAACGGGTATCCCGAAAAGGGCCGCAGGCGCTGCAGCCAGCCGACGAGCGCTATATCCCCCCAGTTGCAGAATGGATGATTGGCCCCCCGGACTATCGCCAGTTCATGCTGAGAATCTATAAGGACATTCATCAGGGATTGGGGGTAGGGCAGGGATTTGATCGCTTTTTTGCCGTGCAAATTCTCTGGGATGAAACGATGGCAGCAGCGATCGCGCGGCTGCATCAGGCTAGCGATCGCCCGGTGCTGGTAATTGCTGGCCAGGGCCATGTTATCTACGACTTTGGCATTCCTAGCCGGGTGCAGCGGCGGTTGGGGCCGACTGTCGCGCAGCAGACAGTGCTGCTGAATCCGGTAGAGGCATTTGAGATCGAGACGGCGCAGCCTATAGGCGATTTTCTCTGGCGATCGCCGATGATGGCAGAACTGGAAGAGTAGCGAGCCAGCAGTTTTTTTAAAGGCAAATTTGGGGCAATGTGTTCGAGACTGCATGGGCGTCATTACCCAGTCCTATAGGCTAGCAGCATAGTTTATCCCGATAGCTTTCTATGCCAGCCCAGCTCAGCTTTAATCAGGCGCAAAAGTCTATTCGTAAAGCCGCTAAGCGTGTTTTAACAGAAAAAGGTCTGAAGCCCAATACTCGCAAAGGCAACAAAGAGTTTGACTTTCTGCTACAGCAGCTCAGGGCTGCTAGCTTTTCTTCCCATCAGGCGGCGATCGCTGTGGGCGAGCAGCTAGGCGAAAAAATAGCCGATCTGTCACAGCAGGCAGGTAAACAAAATCTCGATCGCGGCGTGGTACGTCAACTGGCTATGCAAACTGACTGGATAAGCGAGCTAGGACTGAGCGTTGCCAGCGCCGTGTCTGCCTCTACTCCACCCGCCGTTATTGACAGCCCGACAACAGCAGCGCCTGCCAACACGCCTACCCAAGCGGCCCAGTCTGCCGCTACCTCCCCGGCCAATGTAGCTGATACAGCAGAGGTGACGCCTGCCGCCGCCGCGACCGAAGTGCCAGCAGCTATTGAAACAGCAGAAACAGAAGCCGCAGTCACTGAGACGGCCACCGATCAGGAGGCAGAAGAGATGAATACAGAAGCCGAGCCCCCCGCAGCGACAGCCGCAGCTGAGCCGACCACACCCCCCATAGAAACCGCCGTTGCAGAAGAGGCTACTACGACCGAGACTGTAGGGGCTGATGATGGGGCAGCAGCCCCAGAGCCGGTAGCGGCACCCGATACGGATGAGGCCGCAAGCGAGCCGGTTGCCTAAGCCTATGGCCTAGCAACCATGCCCAAAACTTCGTAGAGCTGAATCTGAGTTTGCTTACCGCGCGGTATGACTTGATCAACCCAGCGGAGCTGGAACGGGTGCCCCTCGGCTAGCTGCGCCACAACGGCTTCGCTAACGATAGACTGGCAGGCATAAACTTTGGTCAGTTCTTCTAAGCGAGCGGCGGTATTGACGACATCGCCGACAACGGTAGTATCCATGCGGCGGCTGGCCCCTATTGTACCAATGACGGCCTGCCCGGTGTGCAGCCCCATCCCCACGCGAATGGGCGCATCAAGGCTAGCCGCTTGCTCCTGGTTGAGCCGGGTCAGTGCCTGAGCAATCTTGACGACGGCGGTTAGGCCATCGGTGGCGTGATGCTGGGAGCGATCGAAGACGACCATAACGGCATCCCCCAGATATTTGTCGATAAAGCCGTGACAGGCTTCGACTACCTGGTTGATGCTGGTAAAAAACTGGTTGAGCCAGCTAAAGGTTTTCTGAGCTGATTGAGCTTCGGCGATCGCCGTAAAATCACGAATGTCGCAGAATAAAATTGTCACCTCTGACTCAATTGCGTCACCAAGCTGAATCGACTCAACGCCTTGGGGCGCAATTCGCTGTAAAAACTGATCTGGCACAAATAGGCGAAACTTCTCAGACAGGGCTTTGTTGATATTCAACGCCGCTGTCATCTGCTGCTTTGACTGTACCTGCACCTGCTCAAAGGCTTGTACCTGCTGTTCCAACCTGCTTTCATAGGCGGCCTCGCGGAGCTGTCGTAGCTGCAGCAAACTGGCGATTTTGGTCAGTACCAGGTCAGCTTTAATCGGCTTGGTGAGGTAGTCATCGCCCATCGCAGCTAAGCCTTTGAGCCGCGACGTATCATCATCTAGGGCGGTCAAAAAAATAACGGGCACGGTTTGGCAGGCGGCATCAGCGCGGAGCTGCTCGCAAACGACAAACCCATCCATATCAGGCATCATTACGTCCAGCAAAATTAAGTCTGGCCGCTTTGACTGAACTTTTTGCAAAGCCTCAGCCCCCGACTCCACTGAGTCTGTGATGTATCCTTCTGCCGCTAGCAGCTCTTCTAGCAACAGCAGATTATGCGGTTCATCATCAACTAACAGGATGTAAGGAGCTGATGTCATAAGCGTAGGCGACGGCGCAACGGTCGGTAAGTTAGGTGAAAGCAATTGATCTATAAGTACCCATAATGTGTAGCGGTAGATGCGTAAAAGTAGATGCGCTGCTTAACTTTACAAGCGTTTTGACGAATATCCGCTGAAGCAGATGAGTAAACCTAACTTCAGCCAATTGGCGGATCAATTAGCCGATTGAGCTGGTGAATGAGGTCATTGAAGTCAAGCGGCTTGCTGAGGTAGGCATCAGCCCCGGCGGCTAGGCAGCGATCGCGATCGCCCGCCATTGCCATTGCCGTGACCGCAATTACGGGTACGGCCTGCCACAGGGGATGGTTTTTAATCTGTCGAATCAGCTCAAAGCCATCGACATGGGGCAGCTGAATATCCATCAGCACCGCTAACGGCAGCGATCGCGCTTTGATTAGGGGCGAGGCAATAGTCTGCTGCATGGTCTGACCATCGGCGATGATATCTACCGTATAGCCTTCCATCTCTAGCAGTTCAGCAATCAAAGACTGGTTATAGGGCTGATCTTCGACCACTAAGATGCGGGACTGACTGCTCTCTTCCTGGGCGATCGCCGTTTGGGCAAAGGCAGGTAAGCGGCCCATTGCATACGCCGAGGGTGCGGTCTGACTGGAGGGCGATCGCAGCTCGTTGAGCGGTAGCCATACGCGAAACGTGCTGCCCTCCCCGGGCTGGGAGATAAATGATACAGTACCACCGTGCAGCTCTGCCAGTCGCTTAGTCAACGCTAAGCCCAGCCCTGTCCCCTCATGTCGCCGGGTCAGGGAGGCATCAATTTGCTGGAAGGGCTGAAACAGAAGAGACTGTTTTTCTGTTGCAATGCCGATGCCCGTATCGGCCACGGCAATACAGAGGTAGGGCGTGCTGAGATTGACCGGACTCTCATCAGGCCGCATATCCTGCAAAAGCTGATTGCCATAGGCTAGCCGCACCGAGAGCTTGACCTTGCCTTTCTCTGGCGTAAACTTGATGGCGTTGGAAAGCAAATTGATAATAATCTGCCGCACCCGGCGCTCATCAATGGCGACTTGATCAATCTGATAGTCCAGTTCTAGGGCCAAGGCCAGTCGCTTGCGCTCAGCCCGCGGCTGCACCATCTGCAAGCACTGGCGGCAGAGACTCTGAATTGAGACGGTAGCGATATCTAGCTCAACCTTCCCCGCCTCAACTTTAGAAAGGTCTAAGATGTCGTTGATTAAGTGCAGCAGATGCTGCCCGCTCTGGCGAATCAGGCTGACATGTCCCACCTTACGATTGTCTAGCCCCTGCCGCTGGCGCAACAGCAGCTCTGAAAAGCCCAAAATACTGTTCAGCGGCGTTCTCAGTTCGTGAGACATAGAGGCCAAGAACTCAGACTTGAGCCGCGAGGCCCGCTCTAAATCCTGATTGATACGCTGCAATCGCTCCTGGGCCTGCACCCGCTCAATGGCGGCTCCCAGGGTGCGGCAGGCAGCCAGCAGCATATCCTGCTGGGGGGCTTCCTGGAGCTTCTGCAGGCTACGCGATTCCAAGGTCAGCACGCCGATAATGCTGCCGTCGGCGGAAGGAATCGGGAAGATGCCCAACTGTCCAATGGCGGGATGACGAAATTCTGCAACCGCATTGGGATGATTGGCATAGTCTTCGACAAAGCAGGGCTGCCCGGTTTCGACGACCTGCCAAAGAATGCCCTGGCCGTAAGGAATGCCCTGGTCGAGGCGCTGCTGCATGGCAGCCGCCACCGGCTCCCCGTGGGTAGCAATAAAATGACCGGAAATCAGGTTGGTAAGCTTACCCGCCGTGCGCGCAGTCCCTTGGCCGCTAATCACCTTGACATCCCCAAAAGCCGCCCCCATAGCCTCGACCAAGTAGTTCAGGGCAAAGCAACCGATTTGGATGAGATTGTCGGAAGTCTGCAGGCGCTCGGTCAGCCCCAGAAGAAATGTGAGGCGGCGCACTTCGTTGGCTAGGTCATTTTGGGCTTGGCGTTGGGCAGTGAGATTCCGAAAAATCAGCAGTTTACCGCTGTTGGAGGTGGCGGTGATGGAAAGGTCGAGGTAAATCTGATTGCTTTGGGTAATCTGAATCGCCTGACTTTCATTGAGGGACTGATGGCAAGCCGCTAAGACGCGATCGCGCTGCTGCCCGTCCCAAATATCTTGCTCGACTAAGAAGTCAATAATGGTCTGCAAACAAGGCTGCTGCTTTAGCCAATTACTGTCAAGATGCAGCGTTTGTACTAGCTTCTGGTTGAATAATATCAGCCGCTGATCGGCATCTAGTAGCGCAACGGCATCATCAACTTTTTCAAGGATGAGAGCAGGCTGTTCCTGAAAAGGATACAGACCTGACTCTAACTGACTGGACGGATTCATGATGCAGGGAAAAACAGAGACTTGCCAAACGTAGCGCTAAACAAAGTATTCAATTTAACGTACCATTTTAGCAAGTACGGAGTTCTCCTTCTAAAGAAAGGTTATCTGCTAGCAATCTTTAGCAATTAAAGCCGCCCTTTAGGATACAGCGATCGCCGAAAAGCAAAGACCGCGTGAGCTGCCTGCAAGACAACCCTCGCGAACATAGACTAGCTCAAAGCAAATCAGGACTTTTTCTCATAAATTTGTAGCCCTGCTTCTTCTAAATAAATAGTCGCTCCTTTCTGTTCGCCTAGCTTGCCCGAAAGCCCCCCGGCCCAAGCCGGAAAATCTTTAGCAGACTGGAGAAATTTTTGCCAGGTTTTGCTTTTAATCTCAGCGACAAAGTTATAACCTTCGCAAAACACTTCAACTTGCTGACGACCGCTGGGAAGCTGCCGCGTCATTGGGATGCCGGTAAATTTAATAGAAACTTCTGCTCGACCTTTTGCAACCATGACCTTGAAACCGTAACTAAAAGAATTGGCCTATTCACGTTTTCGTCGCACAGGTCTGGAATTTGACCTGACAGTCCGACAAAAACGATTAGGAGATAGAGGATAGTACCGTACTTTGGGACAGGCTGCAAAGGGGGGCAACTCAAAGCTGGCGATCGCGATGGAAAAAGCCCTGACTGATAGCAGCCAGGGCTTTAGATTTTAGCTAATGGGAAAAAGGCATCCTAGAGAGCGCCTATGCTCCATCGAAACAGAGCCGCAGCCTAGTTGAAGAAATCTTTGATGTTGTCAATCAGGCTTTCACCCGCATCTTCGGCCTTATCGCTGGCCTCTGCTGCTGCACCTTTGGCGCGGCCAATATCGCGCTTAACGCGGCCTTCGGCCTGCTCAGCCGCTCCTTCAACCTGGGTACCGAAGTCATCAAACTGATCGCCTGCCTGACGCTTAGCTTTACCCACAGTGCCTTCAACAGCGCCTTCTACCTTGTCGCTAGTACCCGCGCCCAGCATCCGGTCAGTTTCGCGCTTAGCCCGCTCTTGCACCACGTCGGCAGCGGCTTTGGACCCGGGAGCAACTCGGCTGGCATCTGCGCCCACGGCAGCAGTGACTGGAGCGGCAGAGACAAACAGACTACCAGCGACGAGCAAGACCGCAAAGGCGATCGCCAGCTGCTTTTGGACAGCCTTAACGAAGCTGCTAGCTAGGTTAAAAGTCTTCATATAATCTATCCTCTTGATTCTTATAGAAATATTGGGTCGATTCCTATGCAGTTGTAGCATCTAAACCGTTGGCGCTCATCAGCCTCTAGACTGAGCTGAAATCCTTTAACCACCTCATCTCTGTCGCTTGATAGAGCCTCTGCCTGACCTCTTTGTCTCCCTTCGCAGAGGCTAAGGCTTGCGATAGAGTGATGAGAGCAGCGGTTCTGTAGCCTTTGCCACCTTTATTGCCGACATTCATATGACTTCCGCTTCTCACCTCTCGGCTGTTCAAGGAGCCGATCGCCAACACGATAGCGATTGGCGCTTGCTGCTGCGGCTGGTACCCTACATCAAACGCCACCGACGGCTGCTGGTTTGGCCCATGATTTTGCTGGTGCCCCTAGCGTTAGCCAATGCGCTGCAGCCGGTGCTGATTGGTCAGGCAATTTCGCTAATTCGGCAAGAGCCAGTGGCCTGGTTTTTAGAAGCGCAAACCCTGCGATCGGGGCTGAACCTGATCGTGATTTTGCTGCTGATCACGGTGGCGGTGCGGCTGACGTTAGACGGATTGCAGAGCTACCTGGTGCAGAAGGTAGGGCAGCGGATTACCGCCAGCATTCGCGATGATTTGTTTGAACACGTCACGGCTCTATCGGTGCGCTTTTTCGATCGCACCCCGGTAGGCAAGCTGATTACCCGCCTGACTAGCGATGTAGATGCGCTAGGAGATGTATTCTCAACGGGGGCGATCGGCATCGTCAGCGACATCGTATCAATTCTGGTGCTGTTGGTGACGATGTTTGTGATGCAGTGGCAGCTAGCGCTGCTGCTGGTGATGCTGTTGCTGCCAGTAACCTGGCTAATTGTTTACTTTCAACAGCAGTATCGCAAAGCCAACTACAAAGCCCGCGAAAAACTCTCAGAGCTAAATGCCGCCCTGCAGGAAAACGTGGCGGGCATCAACGTGGTGCAGCTTTTTCGGCGGGAGAACTTTAATGCCGAACTGTTTCGCAAAACCAATCAGAGCTATATTCGCTCAGTTGACAAAACTATCTTTCATGACTCAGCGGTTTCTTCAACCCTGGAGTGGATTTCACTGGTGGCGATCGCAGGCGTTCTAGGGCTAGGCGGGCTGCTGGTCATGCGAGACGCTATGACCTTTGGGGTTCTGGCCTCCTTTATTTTGTTTGCCCAGCGACTCTTTGATCCGCTGCGACAGTTTGCTGATAAGTTCACGGCGATTCAGGCTGGTTTCACGGCGATCGAGCGGATCCGAGATTTGCTGAATGAGCCGATTGAAATTAAAGATCCAGAACGGGCCGATCAGGTCAAGCAGCTTTCGCAATCGGCCACCGTTCCGGGCGAAATTCGCTTCCGGCGCGTTTGGTTTGGCTATAAGCCAGATGAATATGTCCTGCACGATCTGGATTTCACTATTCGCCCCGGCGAAAAAGTTGCCTTGGTGGGTCCTACCGGGGCCGGAAAAAGCTCGATTATCCGCCTGCTGTGCCGACTCTATGACGTCAGCGAAGGGGAAATTTTGTTAGACGGCGTCAATATTCGCGATTTACCTCAGAGCGAGCTACGCCGCCGCATGGCGGTGATTTTGCAGGACGGCTTTCTCTTTGCCGGAGATGTCAAAAGCAACATTACCCTGGGCGAAGACTATTCTTTGCAGGAAGTGCAGCAGGCGGCTAAAAACACCAATATTGCCCAGCTGATTGAGCAACTGCCGCAGGGCTACGATACGCCGCTGCGAGAACGAGGCACCAATTTATCCGGCGGACAGAAACAGCTGCTTGCCTTTGCCCGTGCCGCAATTCGCGACCCTGGGATTCTGATTCTAGATGAAGCCACCGCCAATTTAGATGTGGGCACCGAGGCGCTGATTCAAGACGCCTTAGATAAGCTGCTAGTAGATCGCACCGCCATTATTATTGCTCACCGACTCTCTACAATTCGCAATGTCGATCGTATTTTGGTCTTAAAGCAAGGTCATTTGGTCGAGCAGGGCAGCCATGAAGAGCTACTAGCTAAAGCTGGACTTTATGCCAGCCTTTATCGACTCCAAATGCTAGAGACATAGAGCTTCTATCTCCACAGAGAGAGACTGCCTGCCAATATGTTCAACTTTAGAAGGACTGTCTTTAAGTCCTTAAGGGAGATGAGCTAAAATCCCTTGCTACATAGTATTAGAGCAGTAGATTCAACAGGAGTTTTCTGTAATTTTATGGCTTTATACAAATTTAAAGATTTTTATCCTAACTATCGTGAAACCTTTGGCGATAGTGTTTTAACTGACTATGATAGCTACTCGGTTTACACCGAAAATGACGATCAGATTGGTTCAGTTAAGAACTTTTTAGTCGATCAAAGTGGGCGTTTTCGCTACGTTGTAGTGGATACGGGATTTTGGGTTTTCGGCAAGAATGTTTTGCTGCCGATTGGACTCGCTCACTTCGACTACGACCAGAAACGCATCTATGTAGACGGGCTGAGCCGTCAGCAGGTAGAAGATTTACCGGAATATCATCACGATCAGGTGGTGGATGAGGTTCACGAAGAGCAGATTCGGGCTGGCTATCGCCCCCAAGCTCAGCGGCGGGCTAAGCGACAGTTTATGGGTCAAACCTACGCGACTGATGGTGAATACTACACGGGCGATCGCACCGTAGCGCCAGCAGAGCGAGGACTTTCAGAGTCTGAGGCTTCTAGAGAGATGGTAGCTCAGTCTACAGATCGGACAGTCACAGACTACGACTATGACCGCGAACCTACCTACTACGGCCTCAGCCAGGAAGATAACCACAAGCAGCTCAGACTCTATGAAGAGCGGCTAGTGACTCAGAAGCACCGTGAAAGAGCCGGTGCAGTTCAAGTCGGTAAGCGGGTTGAAACCGAGTCGGCTGAAGCCTCCGTGCCAGTTGAGAAAGAGCGCGTCGTGATTGAGCGTCATTCTGCAGATACGGCCCGTCCCGTCAGCGGTGCGGCTGACCCCAACTTTAAGGCTGGGGAAGTGGCGCGGATGGAAGTCTACGAAGAAGAGGCCAATATTGAAAAGCAGCCCTTCGTCCGTGAAGAAGTCAATGTCCGCAAGGAAGTAGACCGCGACGAAGTGCGGGCTAAAGAAACCGTACGCCGTGAAGAGCTAGACGTGAAGACCGATGGCAATCCTAAAATCGATCGCCGCTAAGGATTAAAACGATTTAGCTTAACAAAGCCTAATAGATTAGGTTAGCGGGTCGGGTGGAGCGATGGCGTCATCTCAGGCAGATTTTGTGGCTGCCTGATTGCCTACCGCTTCATCCGACTGCTAGCGCGATTTTTTCATTGATCATTCAGCATGAAATCTCATAAACCTACCCTCAATGACGACGGCTCGCACAATCCTGAGATTCTAAGTACAGCCCCCCTCGCTGAGCCACATCCTAGCCCCCACCCCGCTGCGCCAGCAGAAGGCATAGCTGATGCCCGCGCTCCTGAAACCTCGGTCAGGCTGCTGCAAGAGCGGCTTAAGGTCAATCGCGATCGCCGCAAGGTAGGCGAGGTGGTTGTACGTAAGGTGATTGAGACTCGCATGGTGGAAGTGCCGGTCCGCCGGGAAAAGCTGATTGTTGAGCAGGTGACGCCGGAGCATCAGCCCTTAGCTGAAATTGACTTAGGAGAAGGGCAGATCAGCGGTTTAGAGCTGCAGGCTGAGGATTTTACTGCGCCCGCTAGAGCCACAACAGATGCGATCGCCAGCGGCAATCTGCTCACAATTCAGGCGGCCACCTGGCTGCTGCACACCGTCACTCAGCAAGCCCCCCAGATTTGTGAGCGAGTCAGCGTCACCCTATCGCTGCGCATCGGCGCACAGACAGAAACTATCTATTGCGAATTCTTGACTCCGCAGACGGCAGAGCGATCGCTGGCGGCAATGGCAACGGCCCTGTTTGAGCAGTGCAGCAACGTTTACCTGGAACTGGCCTTGACTGACGCTTGCTGGCAGCCGCAGATCCAGAGCTGGTTTAACCGCTATCAGATGCCACCCAACGAGGCCTAGACAGGGGCTGCCTGTCTTCGGCTGGGCCTAGTCTGTCTCTGGCCTATCTAAAATGGGGCGTTTGGCCTAAACTAAATCCTCAATTGCTGTAAAAATGTTGCCGGCTTAATGCTGCATCATCTCCCAGAACTGATCTCGCCTCGTACCTGTCTGCGCCTGGGTCAGCAGGCCGATGTGCCTGCGGTTGTGGACTATTACATCACTAATCGAGCGCACTTGCAGCCTTACGAGCCAGCTCGCCCCAGTCTTTTCTACAGCCAGTGGTACTGGCATCAGCAAATAGAGGAGCGCATTCAGCAGTTCTACGCCGATCGATCGCTGCGCTTGTTTTTGTTTGAGCGCGATCGCCCAGCCATTATTGGCGTCGTCAACCTCAACCGGATTGTTCGAGGCTTTTCCCAGTCCGCCACGCTGGGCTATAACCTCGCTGCCCAAAAGCAGGGACAGGGCTACATGGGTGAAGCTCTCACCTTGATTTTGCCCTATGCCTTTGAAACGCTGAAGCTACGCCGTATTGTGGCGGCCTACATGCCGCGCAATACTCGCAGCGGCAAGTTACTGCAGCGTTTGGGCTTTCGCATCGATGGCCGCGCCCGCAACTATCTGCAAATCAACGGCCATTGGGAAGACCACATTCTCACCAGCCTGGTTCCGGCTGCATTTCAGCCTCAGACAGAAAGCTGAATTTGGGAGCCTGCCGCCGTCTTGAAAACATCAATTCGGGTTTGGAAAGCTTCGCGGAAGTGGGGCACATGGGTCACTGCCAGAATACAGGCAAAGTCAGCCGCGATCGCGTTGATGGCCGTAATCAGCCGCTCACAGCCCTCTTGATCCTGGGTGCCAAACCCTTCATCAACAATCAAAACCTGTAGCGCTGTCCCCGATCGCTGGGCCAGCAGGCGGGCGATCGCTAAACGAATGGCAAAGTTGACCCGAAAGGCTTCCCCACCGGAATAGGTTTCATAGGGCCGGGTACCTCTGGCATCAGCAATCAGAATGTCAAGGGTGTCAATCAGCTTATTGCGGCTGCGGCCTGCTCGCTGAGTCACAAACTGCACATGGAGCTGGTTGGCGCTGAGGCGACCGAGGATCTGATTGGTTTCTGCCTCTAGCTGAGGCAGCAGATTTTCAATCATCAGCGCCTGAATCCCGTTGCGGCCAAAGGCATAGGTCAGTTCTGTATAGACTCTAACCTGACGTTTAGCTTGCTCTAGTTCCTGCTGCTGGCGATCGCGCTGCTGCTGTAGGCTATCAAGCTGATCTAGTTGCTGTTGCAAGCGACCTAGGTAGGCAAGCTGCTGTTCTCGATCAGCCCGTTCGGCCTGAATGTGCTGTTCTAAGTCAGCTATTTCAGCTTGCGGATCGGGAATTTGCTGAAGCTGCTCGCTGAGCCAGTTTAGCTGCTGCTCCACGGCGCTGAGTTCAGTTTGGCGATCGCGCTGGAGCTGAGTTAGCTGCTGCCACTTTTGCTCGATTTGAGGAAACTGCTGCTGCGCCTGGGCTAGCTCTTGCTGCCGGAGTTGCCAAACCTGCGATCGCTGCAGGGCTGCGCGTAATTCTTGATGCTGCTCAAAGCAGTAGTCTGAAGCGGCTAGTTGCTGTTCTAGCTGCGCAATTTGCTGCTGGGCTGGAGCCTGCTGTAGCGCTGCGATTTGCTGCTGGCAGGCGGCGATCTGCGCCTCTAAGGCAGTCTGTTGCTCCAGCAGCTTTGCCTCTCGTCGCTGTGCCTGCTGTAGCTCATTATGCTTGATTTCGGCCCAGCGCAGCCGATCTACCTGGCTGCGGGCCAAGGCATGATCGCGATCGTCATAGTCAAGCTGAGTGAGCTGAGTTTCTAGTAAAGCCAGTTCTTCATGCAGATCGCCCGCAAAGCGTTGCTCTTGGAGACAAACTTCCAACTGCGATCGCTCTTGAGCAAGCTGAGACAGGCGAGTTTGGGCTTCGGTGCTGGAGCTGAGCTGGGCCTGTAGCTGCCCCCGCCGCTCCAGGATGGGGCCATATTTGGCTAGCTCTTCTTCGACTTCGCGATATTCGCGCCGCAGAGTTTGAATTTCTTTTTCAGAGGTGGCTAGCTGCTCGCGAATCACCCAGATTTCTCGCTGGGTGTCTTGGTGCTGCTGGCGCTGACGCTTGACGACAAGCTGCCAGTGCTTAGGATCGAGGGGGCGATCGCAGACCGGACAAATGGCTTCTGGATCAGAGAGAAGCTGCAGCTTTTGCTCTAGCTGAGCTAGCTGAATTTCGTAAGTGCGCTGATTGGCCTGCAGCCGCTCCATAAAGCTGCGCCGCTCCAACCCCTTATCGCGCACCTGTTCCTGATAGCCCCGTCGCCGCTCCAAATACTCCACTGCGTAAGACACTTCCAGCACGGCCTGCTGCAGCTGAGGCTGTTGGGACTGCTCCTGCTGTAGCCGCTGCTCGGTATGCTTAAGCTCTTCTAAACGAGCGATTAGCCGCGACTGGGTGTGTTCTAGCTGCGACTGCAGGGCTTGACGCTGCTGCAGGAGGGGCATCACCCGGAGCTGAGCTTGCTCAAACTGGCTGAGCTGAGCTTGAGACTGCCGGAGCCGATCTAGCGCCGCGGCAATCTCCTCGGCTTTGGCTAAGATCTGCTGGGTTTCCTGAAGCTGCTGCCGAAGCATGTCTAGGCTGAGCTGAGCTTGGCGCAGCTCTGTCTCTAAGGGGTCTAGCTGCGATCGCTGCTGCTGCTGCAGTTGGGCTAGTTGGGTCTGAGCCTGCTGATAGGTCTGAAAGCGGGCGTTATAAGCGCTCTCCTGCTGCTGGAGCTGGTTGAGCTGCTGACAGCCGCTGGCGATTGCCGCTGACTCTGCCATTATGTCAGCGAGTTTTTGGCGCTGTTCCTGCAGGCCCGATAGCTCCTGCTGTAGCCGCTGGCAGGACTGCTGCAGACTGGCCTGCTGCTGCTGTTGGAGCTGCTGCTGCTGCTGCCAGACTTGCCGCTGCTGCTGTTGGGTCTGGTACTGCTGAAGCTGCTGCTGTTGCAGGTGTTGCTCTGCCTGCCGGGTAGCCAACTGAGTTTTCAGCGCCTGGTAGACCTGAGCAATGGCGCTACGCTGCTGTAGCTGCTGGTCAAACGCTTCTAAACTCGCCGCCAACAGCTTTACCTGAGCTTTGAAGTCGCGGGTTTTTTCCTTGGCCTGCTCTGCCAGGCGATCGTACTGCCCCAGCTTCAGCAAGTCCGCTAAGATCTGCTTGCGATCGCTAGGGCGCTTGAGCATGAACTCGTCAGCTCGCCCCTGACGCAGGTAGGCGGAATTGACAAAGGTTTCGTAATCCAGCTTGAGGTGCTGCTTAATGAGCTGCTGGGTGGCCCGCATTCCCCGCTGCGTTAGAGGGCGAAATCCCCCCTGGGTTTCAACCTGAAATTCTAAAGTGCTGCTCTGTCCCCTTCGCCGCGATCGAATAATGCGATAGGTCTGCTGCTGGTGCTGAAAGATAAAGTCAACCTTAGCTTCATCGGCCCCCAAATGAATTACATCATCCTCAATCACGGCCCGACTCTGGCCCCAAACCACCCAGGCGATCGCCTCTAGCAAAGACGACTTGCCAGCCCCATTTGGCCCGCAAATACAAGCCACATGTAGCCCTCTGAAATCTAGAGTGGCGGTGCGATAGCTAAGGAAGTTGCTGAGGGTCAGCTGACGGGGGATCATAGCAGGCCAAAGGATCCATCCTTAACTTATCAAGATAGCAGTACAGACGATCTTTAATACACTCGATCTTTAGTTTATTTGCACTATTTCACCGCATAGGCCGCGATTACTTGAGCAAAAACTACGGGTTTTTACGGAATTTAAGACCAGCGGGAACTTACAAATAAGTCTTCAGACCGATGATCAGACTGTCCAAGCGATAGAGGTTGGTTGGATCTGAGAAATCTATGATTGGGTCAAGCTGATCAAACAGCAAATTTCTCAAAGTTCGTTAACCTCAAAAAAACTAATAGCCAAGAAGTTTGCGTTGCGGTTGGCTTTCCACCTTTGACAAGAGTTTTCTAAAACTATGAAACCCCAGTCTCCTGAAGATGCACCTTACAATACGCCAGAACGCTCAGTGCCCCTCACACCTGAGCAGGAACAGCTCCAATATGAACGCGCTAGAAGCGAACAGCTAGCGCGGGAAAACCAGAACTTGCGCTCGGATAGAAGTGCTCAGATTGCCCAACATAATGTGGCGATGCGCCGAGAAGAGAATCAGCGAATTGCCCAGCAGCGAGCAAATGAAACGAGCGGTTTTTTCTGGGCAATTATTATTGCCATTTTGGCGGTTTTAGGATTTGGTACGTTCTATTTCTTCGGTCGTACCAGCACTGAGACGGCAGAGCCGACAACGCCTCAACCGCAGGAATTGCCCGACATCAACGTGGAGGCTCCCAACATAGAAGTGCCTGACGTAAATGTCAGTCCGCCGCCAGTTGAGACACCTGAAGTGAATATTGAAGTGCCGAACCCGATAGAGGGTGCGGCTGAGACGGCTCCTGCCGAAGGTAGCGCTGAGGGCGGCGCTCCAGCAGAGTCCGCTGAGGGAACGACGGAATAAATTAGATTTAAGTACCTCGGTTAGGCCGGTGGCGATCGCCATTGGCCTTTTTTAGCATTCAAATTCAGCATCGCTAACGGCGACACTCTAGTTCTACCTCTTTCATCCCTGCGTACAGCCACATCGCGCTATAGCCCCACCGTGCGAGTGATAAATCCTAATTTGCCGGGCGTATCAGGGTGCAGCCGGCACTGCGCTCCAGCGGCTAAGCACGTTAGCCCCAAACTTAAGGCAGTTTCACCGACTGCCGCGATGGCATCGAGATAGTCGGCTACCCACTGAGCAGCTATTTTAAGAGTCGATAGCTAAGAGGCTGAGGCGAAAGCCAGTTCTAGCTGTAGAAGGGCGTGGTCTGTCCCCGCTACTGGGCTGACCGATCGCGCCGTGGTTACTAAACCCCTGCTGTGAACAGCATGGTCAATTGGAACGCCTAAAATTAGGGGCAGATTCGTGGGCCAGGTATTCTGTAAGCCGTAGCCGCGCAGAGAGTTTTTTAGGTTTCCGGCTGACAGCAAGTGCAAAAAGCGGTTGGCCCAAGGCGTGGCGTTGAAATCACCAATCACTAATACTTCAGTTGTCTCCGCTTGCTGCATCTTTTGGCTCCATTTCGCCACTGCAGCCAATTCAGCTTTTTGATAGCGATCCGTTTGGGAACTGCGGGGCCGGATGAGATGCAGACTTAGAAGCTGAACGGAGTGCTGGCCTACTTCTACCTGAGCGCTGATCAACGGTCGATCTGAGGTGGCAGGCAGGTGAATGATTTCAGTGCTGGCAATGTTGACTGAACTTGCTTTGTGTTTCAGCAGGGCCGAACCGTGAGTGTTTGTTAGGGGATGACTATGAACCACTTCGTAAGCGGTAAATATTTTTGGCAGGGCAGGGCTCAAACTGGGCGTCACTTCTTGTAGCAGTAGAATATCCGCGTTGAGACTGTCTAAATGAGCGATTGCAGCTCTGCCATAGTGGATGTTGAGATGAGCTACGGTTAGCGTGAGGCCAGAAGTCGCCGCTGGCGCTGGCGGCACAAATAGCGGTAAGAGCGGCGCCAGATTGAGCAGCAGCGCCAGCAGGGACAGGACTGACAGAAATTTGTGCTGCCGCCAGACAAACCAGCCTCCAGTAAACAGACTGATTGCAGCTAGATGGGGCCGAGGATTGCTGTACCAGATCGGGAGCATGTCACCTTTGCGCCCCAATCATGCCGTTAAGGTAGGCGCAGCGATGAGCCAAAACTTGTGGAACGTTATCTTCTTGCCACTGAGCACCCGAGATTTTGATCCGGCGACCAATCTGCTTGATGCCCGACTCGACTGCGCCTGAGCCAATCGAGCAAATCTGCTCCTGCTGATAGTAATCGTAGTTGATGATGCGGTGCCGATGCTTACGCAGATACTGACAGAAGTTCTGGGCCGCTTTCTTCTTCAACGGCTCAAACAAGGTTAGTACGGCATCAACTTTGCCTTGCCATAGAAGCGCTTCAGCTTGGTTAAGGCGCTTAATCGAGCCGCCGACTTTATGCAGATTTTCCACCAAGTGATACCAGTCGAGCACCTCGCGACGCGCGGGGTCCGTTCTCATCTGGGCGATCAGATTCCAGACCCCATCATGCCCGTCGCCTAGACAAGTTAAAGGCGTTGCGAGAGGCTGTTGATTGACCCACTCGGCCAGCTCATCATTCTGTTGATAGCGGGCGACCATCGCCACTTCGCTGGCAACCGCTTTGTAGTCTTTCCACTGGCAGGGTTCGCCCAAAGGTGTCCGCAACCGCACCTTCCCTCCATCCACGCTCACTTCCTTTAGCTCAGCCAACTGAGGCTCGGCGAAGTTATGGGACTGCACTAGACGTTGCTGGGTCTTGGCCGGGACGCGCATCCCCGTCAAGTAGCTGACATCGTTGCAGGCTTGCGCGTAGGACACGTTGGCGCTGATGCGCAGACAGCAATTCTCCAAATGGGGACTAATCTGACGGTAAGCCCCAACCGATAAGTGTTTGGCCTGAGCGCTGGTCAACACTAACTCCCCTAGGGTGCTTTTGAGCTTTCGTGCTTTGCCGACTTGCGTGCCGCTAACTGAGCCGATAAAAAACGCCCCAGTTCTGGACTCACATGGGCTTGGATTTGCTCACGAACCCTCAGTTCAATAGCTTCGAGTGTCTGCATTGATGCCGGGTCACTGTCTTCATACAGGATTTTGGCAATCGCATCGAGGTGTAGTTGCAGTTGTGCTTTTTGCTCCGGGGTCATGGGGGCTACCAGGTGTCACGGTAGCTATATCCTCCATGCTCTAGCTTTATTCTGCAAACCTGACATGCTCCCGACGTTTTCAGCCAGCATCTCTAAGATATCGGTGACCCGAATTCGCATTCCTCGAATACAGGGACGACCACCGCACTGACCAGGCGTTTGGGTAATTCGAGTTAGCAAGCCATTTATTGAACTCATGAGAGTGCCTGTAAATTACTCTGTTCCTGCCTCGATCTTACTGAAGGATTATGCATGACCCGCGATCGCAGAAGTAAATGCTGCGAGGACTTTTAAGAAGTGCAATTATCATTCTCTTCGCGGCCCTGCTGAGTCAGCTCAGGCTAGTTAGATTGCTCAGTGCGTAGCTTCAGTTCATAACTATAGACAGCAGCGAAGATATCTGTACGAGATACCTTCGCTGCTCAGACCTTTTACTTTTGCGATGCCGTCTATACCGTTGGCGGCATCACGACTTTTTTAGCCAAACCTACAGACTGCAAGGTTCTGATAACCCACCAGGTAGGGTCGATTTCCCACCATTTCCAGCCCGCTTTGGCTACGTTAGGATAAGCGTGATGGTTGTTGTGCCAGCCTTCACCATAGGTTAGCAGCGCCGCCCACCAGAGGTTGCGAGAATTATCTTCCACCTCGTCAAAGCTGCGGTAGCCCGTCATGTGGGTAGCTGAATTGATCAGCCAGGTGGAATGCCAAAGGAAAACTGAGCGTACGGCCAGGCCGTAGAGCACGAAAGACCAACCGCCCAAGGCATAGAGCAGAACGCCTAAAGGTAGCTGCAGCAGCAGATAGTTGCGATCGAGCCACTGATAATAGCGATCGCGAGCTAGATCCGGGGCAAAGCGCTGATATTGCTGCCGGTCAAAGACCTGGGGCTGCACATAAAATAGCCAGAGCATGTGACTCCACCAGAAGCCGCGACGGGCAGAATAGGGATCCTTCTCGATGTCTTCAGTATGTAAGTGATGTTTACGATGACCCGCGACCCAGAAAATCGGCCCCCCCTGTAGTGCCAAAGCGCCAATAGTGGCAATTATGTACTCTAAGGGCTTAGACACCTGAAAGCTGCGGTGAGTCAATAGGCGATGGTAGCCCAGGCAAATGCCAATACTGCCAAATAGCCAGTGCAGAAACACCATCATGCCTAAAGCAGACCATGAGAAGAACCAGGGAGCTAACAGGGCCAGAGCATGAATAATGGCGAAGAAGAAAATAGTTGGCCAGTTAAGCGGCAGGGACTGATTGACTGCCGGAGCAGTTTGGAGCACTTTTGATTTCATAAAAATTCCTCGTTAGGACAGCTCTATCTGTACAAGTTTTTAAAAGAGATAGGGTGGACGCAGATAGGCAAAAAAATTCAGTTTTAGACGATAGGTGAAATATTTCCACCTTTTATGTGCAAGTGGCACTTGCAGTTAGAGCTTAACAGCATTACCTTTAAAAGTGCAAGCGTTACTTGCATGTATTTATGACTTCTCAGCGCAACTCGGCCCGAAAACGTTTAATCCAGGCGGCTTTACAGCTTTTCGCGGCTCAGGGCATTACAGAAACGACAACTCGGCAGATTGCTGACATGGCAGGGGTTAATGAGGTAACTCTGTTTCGCCATTTTGGCAGCAAGCACGGCTTGCTTTTAGCTGTCTTAGAAGACGCCAAGGTATTTGAGCAGCTGCAGCAAACGCTGAACCATCAGGTGAATCAGGCTGGTAGCCTTTCTCAGGCGCTTAAAAGCTATGCCGGAGACTGCCTAGAATCCTTGGCCCAGATTCCCGAATTTGTGCGATCGCTGGTGGGAGAAGCCGGACAGTATCCCCCTGAAAACCGGCAGGCTCTCGGCTACGGTTTGCGACAGGCCAATCGCTATACCCAGCAGTACCTGGCTACTGTGCTGGAACAAAAGCATCTAGACAGTCAGATTGATTTAGAAAAGCTGGCAAGCTTGCTCAATGCTCTACTGTTTGGCTATGCAGTTCTAGAATTTACCAGTGAATTTCACGAGTTTTGGCACGATCGCGAAGAGTTTGTCGAAAACCTGACGCTGCTGTTTCTGCATGGGGCCTTTTCGCCAGCCGCGATCGCTCCCGCTGAAACTCAGGCAGCCAGCGCCGAACGCAACCTATCACAGCAGGTTGCTGATCTGTCGGCTTCACTGGTGCGACTAATTTTGCAGCGCGCTAAAAAAAGCAGTCCTCAAGATTATGCTTTGGTTTACGTCTTGTTCGGGGCCGGACTGAGTCCAGCAGAAATAGCCAACCTGCAGCGATCGCACCATATCAGCAACAGTCACCAGCATCTGCTACAGGTGACGACCGGAACCAGCCGCCAGGTGCCGATCAACCGCTGGATTATGGATCATCGCTACGGTTCTTACACGCGCAATCCGCTGACCCAGTGGCTAAAAAATCGCAAGGGCGAACAGAGCGCCTTATTTTTAGACGACACAGGCAATCCCCTATTGGCGGAGGCGATCGCCCAGCGCTGGCAGGAACTAACCGCCGATCTGTCAACCCTGGCGGGCACGCCTCCCCGGATTGAACAAGCTCAGCAAACCTGGTGCGTGGAAATGCTGATGAAAGGTATGTCTTTAGAAAACCTCAGTATTCTCACAGGTCAAGATCTCCCTAGCCTAAAGCCCTATGCTCGGCGGGCTAGAGAAAAGATCGCTTTAGAGCAGGCGATCGCCATCGACCACAAATCCGGCAGCGCTAAGAATAATGAGAGTTCTCAGCACCTTGATTAAGCTTTGGCAAAGCCAAGCCCCCTGGCGCCGCTGTCTTCAGTTAAGGTTTGCTACGCTGGGGATGCTCTAAACTTCTGAAAACCCTATGCATCGGTTGTTGACAGGGCCTTTGACAATTGAGCCAGTATCGATTGCCATGCGCAATCTGCCCGCATCTCTCAGCGGACTGACGCTAGTACAGCTTTCAGATTTTCACTATGACGGCCAGCGACTCTCAGATAAACTACTGCAAGAGGCGATCGCTGAAAGTAACCTCCTACAGCCCGATCTGGTTTTTCTCACAGGCGATTTTGTCACCCACGATCCGCAGCCTGCCTATGCCTTAGCCCAACAGCTCAAGCACCTGCAAAGCACCTACGGCACTTACGCCATCTTGGGCAATCATGATCTCTATCGGTGCAACGCGCGGCGGGTAGTCACCGCCGCGCTGACCCAGGCGGATATTCCCGTTCTGTGGAATCAAACTGTCTATCCGGTTGGCCCAGACTTACCCGTGGTCGGTCTCCCCGATTTCTGGTCTCAGGAGTTTGCACCTCGGCCCCTGCTCGACGCGCTCGATCCGGCCACGCCTCGCATCGTGCTATCGCATAATCCTGACAGCGCTGAGGTTTTGCAAAACTGGCGGGTAGACCTACAGCTCTCTGGGCATACCCACGGTGGTCAAATTGTGCTGCCAGGAATAGGGCCAGCACCAGCGGTTCTCCGTCAGTTTCGTCCTTTTGTGCCGGGGTGGCTGCGGGAGCGGATTCCCTACATGAGCGATCGCTGCGCCAAAGTGGTCAGGCATTGGGAATGGGCCATGGGGCTGACGCAGATAGGCGATAATCAGCTCTACGTTAATCGCGGCTTGGGCACCTATCTTCCCGGCAGGCTGTTTTGTCCGCCAGAGTTGACGGTAATTACGCTGCAATCAGCAGCCTAGCAGGCGCTCATCAAGCTCCAATCCTTGTCACAATAAAAAGGCTGTTATCTGCCAGAATCGGAATGCCAGAAGGTCCGGAAATCCGTAAAGCTGCCGACAAAATTGAAAAAGCGATCGCCCATCAGCCTGTTCAAGACGTGTTTTTTGCCTTCGAGCATCTCAAACCTTATGAAGCTAAGCTAGCAGGCTGTCAGGTAAAAGCGGTAGAAACCTATGGCAAAGCTATGCTGATTCGCTTTGAGAATAAGCTCAACATTTACAGCCACAATCAGCTTTACGGCAAGTGGATGGTGCGGCGAGCCTACAATTATCCGGAAACTAAGCGGCAGCTTCGTCTCGCTCTCCACAACCCGACCAAATCGGCCCTGCTCTACAGTGCCTCAGATATTGAAGTCATCCGGGATGAACAAATTTCTGAGCATCCTTTTATTCAGCGGATTGGACTCGATGTAATGCGCCCTGAAGCAGAACCTGCAGCAGTTTTAGCTAGAGTTCAAGACTCACAGTTTTACCGCCGCCAGTTTAAGACACTGCTGCTCGATCAGCAGTTTTTAGCAGGCATCGGCAACTATTTGCGCAGCGAAATTCTGCATGTGGCCGCGATTCACCCCACTCAGCGACCGCTAGACTGCACTTCCAAGCAGCTTGAGCAGTTTGCCACCGCAGCGATCGCCCTTCCCCATCAGTCTTACCGTCATAACGGCATTACTAATGACCTAGAGATTGCAGAGCGCCTCAAAACGCAAGGCCACGCCCGCAAGGACTATCGCCACTGGGTTTTTGGCCGTCAGGGTAAAGCCTGTTTTCAGTGCGGCAGTAAAATTATTAAGGAAGCTGCCGGAGGCCGTCGCTACTACTACTGCCCTGACTGCCAGCCAGCCCCGTCTTGAGCTGCGGCTCTAGCAGGCCCCCGTTCCTCGCACCAGCACCACAACGGTACGAACAATAATTTGGAGGTCGTACAGCGGCGTCCAGAGGGACTGATACTCTAGATCTAGGCTAACAATCTCTTCAAAGTCTTTAATTTGGGAGCGGCCACTCACCTGCCACTGGCCGGTCAGACCAGGCTTAACATTCAACCGTTGCCAGTGATGCTCAGAATACTTAGCCACTTCATCGCCCGTTGGTGGGCGAGTCCCGACAATACTCATATCTCCCCGCAAAATATTCCAGAATTGGGGAAACTCATCTAAGCTAGTTTTCCGTAGAAAGCGACCTACGCGGGTAATACGCGGATCGGTTTCATTTTTAAATATCAGACCTGCGGCTTCATTGGGGACTAAATTCTTCAGCCGATCAGCATCCTGCACCATTGAGCGCAACTTCCAAATTTGGAAGGGTTGCCCTTTCAAACCGTAACGGGTTTGAGAATAAAAGATGGGACCTGGGCTATCAAGCTTGATGGTGATTGCAATTGGAACAAACAAAATTGCTAAAACAATTAGCCCAATTAGGGCACCTGTGATATCGATCAGGCGCTTGACTGCGCTCAAGGTGGAAGGATGTGGCATGGGATCAAAAACAGCGATCGAGGCAGCCACATTCTCTAAGGTGCGGGCCGCAGTTGGCTGCGTCAAGGAGTTGTTCAAAGGATTAGAAGCAGCTATAGGAAAAACTGGCTTCGATGCTCTCAGATTAGACGATTGAGTCATGGGCTGCAGCACAGAAGTGCAGTGTACAAATGGATTTAGACGCGATTACCTACGACGTTACAAACTCTGCTTGGAGTTGAGATAGCACCGAAAGGAAGATTCTGACAATCTTCGCAAAATACTGAACAAATAGCCCTGTTTTATAAAGTTTCCGTGAAGGCAGTGTTGATTAAGCAACCTGTTTTTGCAGATTGGGAAAAGCAATGCCGTTTAAGTTGAATTTGGCTTAGCACCCGCTCAAAAGCTTGGTAATCTTAGCCCTCTAGACGCTGCCTGAGGCGATTGGTTCCGTTTTTTAGGTGGTTAGAAACAAATGCACTACAGTCTCCCACCTGAGTGAAGCTGCTAGCAAACAGAAGGGGTATTATGAAGACCACTGAACTAGAGTGGAGCAGCTATTTTGAGTCAGAGCGATCAGATAATTCAGAAGATTGGCGAAACGGTATTAGCCGGGACAGAAACAATCAATTGCCTATCTGAACGGGTAGATGCGATCGCTCAGCAAACTCAACAGCAGGGCTATCAGATTTTTGCCCTAACAGACGCGATTCAGACGCTAGTTGAGAATCAAGACCGCTCCTTAGCACAGCTTAATATCCTGACTGAGACGCTGCAGCAATTGGTCTACGCATTGGAAAAGCAGCAGACCGGCAAGGGCTAAGCCCAGGTTGGAGGCGCAGATAGTCTCCGAATTTCTTATTATGTAGTCTGCTACAGCAGCCTGCTGGTAGGATTAAATGCAAAATACCGTTTGCATTGAGGCTGGAGAGCCATGTCTACCTGCGGTTGTATTGGAGAGTTGGGGGTTGCTTACGAATGCCATTGGCTGAAGACCTGACGCATAAGTGGCAATCACGCCTACAGAAAGATTATCCCAATCAAACTCCCGCCGTACATGCAGCGGTTACCCAGTGGCTTATTGGCAGTAACCCGCAGCGTTTTGAGCAGTACAGCGATGTTGAGCTGGCGGTAGTTCGGCAGGCGATTGAATATCGCTATCGCATCTTACAGCAGCGCTATTGGGACGTAACCCCCGAACGGGCCTATCAGCAGTTAATTAAGCGTTTGGGCAGCCTGTTTTTAATCCGCAGCAAGATTCGTACCTGGATTGCTCTGAGCCGCGATCGGCGGCGGACAGTAACAGATGTTTTACAGGAAGTAATTCAGGAGATGCTGCAAAGCGATAATCATCTGCGGCGGCAAATCGACTGGATTTCAGAATGCACGTCTAGCCGACGGCTCCGCAACACGCTGATGCTAGCCAGCATTGAAGAATATTGCCTGCGCCCTATTCGTAACCAGCCGCTATTGGTTTACCGCTTTGTCAACTACCTCAGACGCTCCCAAAAAGGCGGCATGACTCAGGTGCCGACTAATGACTTAGTGCGGCTGATTTCAGATGAAATTGCTACCAATGACGACGAAAGCTCTCTCAGCTTGCTCGATCTTCAAACCCTGGCAGCCTATCAGGAACAACAGGACTGGGTGGAACAACAAGCAGCGCGCACTCAGGTGAAAGAACGGTTTTTACGATATCTATCCGAGCATCTTGATTCCCAAGCAACCCAGTGGTTAGAGCTGCATCTGCAGGGCTATAGCCAGGAGATGATCGCTCAGCAGTTAGCCATGCCTATCCAGCAGGTTTATCGACTGAGAGAAAAGATTAGCTATCATGCCATCCGTGTCTTTACCCTCAAAGAACAGCCCCAGCTTGTCCATAGCTGGCTCAAAACATCTTTGAAAGAGCATAATTTGGGTCTGACGCCAATTCAGTGGCAAGAATTCTTTGCTACTTGCGATCCGCAGCAGCAACATTTACTCAGTGCTTTCAAGGATGGAAAGAGCGTTGACCTCGTTGCAAAAGAGCTTAATTTACGACCTAAACAAGTTCTCTCTGAGTGGGCTAAGCTTTATTTAACTGCTCAGGACTTACGCAATGCTGCTGTTTGAACGGCGATTGCCCCCTGTAGTTTTGGGGTATCTTTAGATATCTGTTACGAATTGCCCTAAAAATAATGGCAACTTCCTGAAGCAGGTGCATAGGCTCGACAATAATAGTAGGCTCAGTTGCTCCATCCGCTGCCATGCCAACCGCCCCTGAAAATCCCACTGACTTATCGCTTTCATCCTCCGCCAATGAGTCGTCTCCGGCTGCTCAGAGAGCCGACTTAAAGCAAATGTTTACTCTAGTCGATGGCATTTTGCCCTTTGAGGCTTGCCTATATTACCAAGTCTTGCCGCTTTCAATTGAAGGTAGTCGGCTCAACTTAGGTATGGTCAATCCGAATGACCGAGCAGCAGCCGACTATGTCAGGCGCTTAATTGCTTATATCAACTGCTCGATTGTTTCCTGGCCAATTTCATCAGAGTGGCATCGAGATACACTATCTAAGTATCTGAGTTATTCTGCCAAAGCCAAACAAAAGGCAGAGCAGGCTTCTCAAAGTCAAAAAGACGCCTCTGAGCAAGTACAACAGCGGGCCCCTAACCGTCAGGATGACTATCGCGAACAAAATCTTCAGCCCACCCTTGTTGTCGATACGCCAGAGCAGCTAGATGAAAGTAGCTCTGAAGCAGTTGCAGCTCAAACGTCAGCTCCACAACCGCAGCAAACGCCGTCTGCAAACCCGCAAAGCATCAGCTCAGCCACAGGAACCGCTCAGGCGGGTTCTCCTGCGGTCATGCAGGCATCGCGCTCTAAAGTGCGCCCTCCCCTCCATCTGCAGGTCGAGTCTAAGCATCAGGCCAGCTCAATTGAGTCGCTACGCCACTTGCCCCCCAAGGAGCTAATGCAGGCTTTGCTCAGCCAGGTTTTAGACGAAGGGATCGGGCGGCTTTATTTTGAAAGGACGCCGGAGTGCGGCAGAATTCTGTGGAGCAAAGACGGTGTTCCTCAGTCTATTCTGGAGAACTTAGAAATCGATAGATTTCAAGGAGTCATTAATGAGTTCAAGCTGCTGACTCATATTTCTCTCATCCCTTTGCAGAAAGCCAAGCAGGTAGAAATTGAGCGGCTTTATGAGAATACGCGCGTTTTGCTGCGATTTCGGGTTATGCCAGGCAATCAGGGTGAAGAAGCGACCCTACAGGTTTTGCGCGGCGCGGCGCTGAAATTCTATCAGCAACAGCAGATTGACAAGCTGGGCCGAGACGCGCTGGACATGGCCCAAGTTTTACAGCAGCGGATCTATGAGATTCGCGATCGCGCCCGCCAAGATCTCAGCCTTGCGGCTAACCAGGTGGAGGCGTTGCCTGCCATTGTAGAACTGCTGAAGCAGATGGAAGTACAGGTGCAGCATATTTTGCAGGTTCAAGTTAACGATCGCGGTGCCGCTTCCCAAAAGCCTGGTTCTGACGAATCAGCCAGCGATCGCTGACTGACGAGGCCACCGATTCAAGGTCTTGCCCAAAACGGCAAGCTGAGCCATGAGCTGATCAAACTGCGGCGGCGCTAAAGATTGAGGGCCATCGGATAGAGCCTTAGCCGGGTTGGGGTGTACTTCAATCATTAGGGCATCTGTCCCTGCCGCGATCGCAGCCATCGCCATCGCCGGTACATACTCAGCCTGTCCGGTGCCGTGACTGGGATCAATCATGATAGGGAGATGGGTCAGACTGCGCAGCACCGGAATAGCGGCCAGATCTAAAGTGTTGCGCGCATATTGGCGATCGAAAGTTCGGATACCACGCTCACAGAGAATTACATTGGGGTTGCCCGCCGCTAAAACATACTCAGCCGCCATCAGCCACTCGTCAATGGTCGCTGACATACCGCGCTTCAGCAGCACAGGCTTATCTTGCGCCCCTACTTTTTTCAGCAGCGCAAAGTTTTGCATATTGCGAGCGCCTACCTGCAGGACATCTGCCACTGCCGCCACTTTTTCCACATCAGCCGTATCCATCACTTCGGTGATGATGCCTAGCCCTGAAGCTTCCCGCGCTGCCGCTAGCAGTTCTAAGGCGCTCTCTCCGTGACCTTGAAAAGCGTAAGGAGATGTTCGAGGCTTATAGGCTCCGCCCCGCAGAAAATGAGCACCTGCTGCCTGTACCTGCTGGGCCGTAGCAATAATCATGGCCTCGTTTTCCACCGAGCAAGGTCCTGCTACGACGGCAATGGGGTGCTGCTCACCTAAATGAACGGGACCGTTTGGCGTTGTCACCGTAACCGTGCTGGCTTCACCGTGGCGATAATCGCGGCTAGCTCGCTTAAAAGGCTTTTCAACCCTCAAAACCTGCTCAATCCAGGGGCTTAGTTCTCGCAGCTGCAGTGGATCTAAGTCTGCGGTGTCACCCACCAGACCAATCACCACTTTATGCTTGCCCACAATTTTTTCAGGATTCAGTCCCTGACTCTGGAACTCCTGCGCTAGCTGATCAATTTCCGGGGTTGGCGTACCTGGTTTAAGAACTACAATCATGCCAGTGAATTCCGTTGAGAGTAAGCAACAAAAAGAGCGAATTAGGGTAGCAGAGCGTAGAGTAATTTAGCCTTGCTCGCTACCTGCAACCGTCCTCAAAATAGCACTTGTCCCCAGCCAACCCAAAACTTTGGTTAGCTGAGGACTTACAGCGGATATTAGGAAACAGCCAGCGGTATGAACCCCATCTAATTGACTTCTGAAGAGTCTGTCCGACCTGAGCGCCAGGCAGATCTCATGCGGCCAAAATTGGTGCCAAATTCATTCCACCCGAAGCGGGTGCCGACTCGTTCCTCATCCCAAGAAGCAGACAGAACGCCGTAGCTCAGTCCCAAAACGCCTAAACCAAAACATCCCAGAGTTGATAGCAGGACAATCACCTTGGGAAATTCCAAAATTTGCCGGGTTAGCAGCCAGTAGCTGCCAAAAAAGACGGCAACTCCCAGCGCCGTTGGTAGGCCAGAAAATAGGGCCATGCGGCGTAGCATCCGCTGACTCACCACTTCTGGAATTGCGTTATCCCGCGCTTTTCGCAGCTTGCGGCTAGAGGTGTTTTTGGAGCTAGAAACGCTGCTTTTCTCAGCCTTATCTGGCTGGGCGGCTGGCTGAGCGGGCGTTTTTTCGGTCTTTTTGCGATTGCTGCTCGGTTCAAACGGTAGGCGATCGCGTTTAGACTCTGAGGCCATGAGCTTTAAGGTGATATTACAAAACTGCTGAATTCGACTAGCCGCGAATACCCAGCTTGCCAATTAGCTCGCGGTAGTGATCGTTGTTTCGCTTCTGGATGTAGCCTAGCAGGCGCTTGCGGCGACCAATCATTTGCAGCAGGCCGCGACGAGATGAATAATCTTTCTTGTTTTGCTTCAGGTGAGCACTGAGCTTGTTAATGCGCTCGGTGAGCATAGCAACTTGCACATCTGCCGATCCGGTGTCAGTTTCATGCACCTGATAGTCAGAGATAATTTCTTGTTTGCGGGCTTGTACCAAAGACATAGATTTGACGTGTATTTCGACTTTGAACGCTTTTTGTCAGAGTCAACCATATTATCATAGCGGCTCTCAGACAGGATAGACCGCTACTGAGAGCAGTAGCGGCCCAGATAAATTAACACCAACGATGCTGTAGGCACTGCTAGGGGCAACCGTAATCAGTCCGCCTAATAGTGCCCTGTTAACTACGGGCCAGCGCTAAGCGCAGAGCCTCAATCATCCTCGCCCCTTATACCAGTTCTATGAACTAGCGCTACCTATCAGCATCCCACCGCCTGCGGCACCTCCCCTTGCCAAGGGGAGGTTGGGAGGGGTCTGATCTGTAGCCGTAAAACCAAGAGTCGGTATTACACCTCACTTGGCGTTGACGTTAGCAGAACTGACGCTGCATTCATGCCGGTGATTTCACCTGTGTTCAGGAGATCATCGTCTAGCACTTCTGGCTCTGAAGAAGCGCCTAAAGAGTATTGTCTCCATTCGTTCATGAAGCGAGAAATTTGCGTTTCTCGTCCTGTCGGAATGTCTGACTCATCAGTTGCGGCCAAGTCCTCTATTTGAGAAGAGTACAGATTTCCCCAATTCCGGGAGAAGAATCGAGAGCGGGGCAACAGTCCGGCTTGGCTGAATGAACTGCCCTCGAATAGGCTGCTCCCAATCAGCGTGTCAGTCTGTCTACCATTGGGCTGGTTAATAACAGCTTCAGTTCCTAGGAGGTCATCTACATCATCGCCGCTTGAAGAACCACTCTCCAGAACTGCCTCATTGCTACCTGCCGAAAAACTGTAGGCTGATAGCTCAGCTTCACTAGCTTCATCGGCTTCATCGGCTTCATCGGCTTCATTATCTTCTTCGTCATCGTCATTGACTGGCGGCGTCACTGGCAGAGACAGCGAAGGGCGAGAATCTTCATCCTCTACTTCAGCCTCTTCATCATCTACAGCAGGTGGAACGGGATCCGGATTGCTCCCGCCTACCGGAGCGGTGATCGGATCGGATTCGCCGCTGCCAGGCGGGGTAACTGGGTCTGAGCTTTCTCCTTCTTCGACTTCATCATCATCGGCTGGCGGCGCAGCGGGAGTTGAGGGAACTGGTGGGTTTGGCCCCTCGCTGCCTATCTCATCATCGACTGGAGGCGTAACTGGATCAGGTTCGCTCTCCCCCTCATTATCTACAGGAGGCGTCACCGGATCGGGATTACCGTTATCTATAGGCGGCGTCACTGGGTCAGGATTAGTCTCATTATCTACGGGCGGCGTTACCGGATCAGGGTCGCTGCCACCGTTATCTACAGGCGGTGTGACCGGATCGGGATTGCCGTTATCTACAGGCGGTGTCACTGGGTCAGGGTCGCTGCCCCCCTCATTATCTATAGGCGGCGTGATCGGATCGGGGTTGCTATTATCTACAGGCGGCGTCACTGGATCGGGACTGCCGTTATCTACAGGAGGCGTTACCGGATCAGGGTCGCTGCCACCGTTATCTACAGGCGGCGTCACCGGATCAGGCGGGATTACAGGACTATTACCGCCGTCGCTGACCCTCTGATTAGCCAACACAACTGGTTCTGGCAGTACTTCAACAAACTCGAAATTACTTGCTTGAAAAGCATTCAGATTGCTGAAGCCCTCTAGAATCATCCGTTTGCCATTGCCAAATCCCAGTTCAACGGCGTTCCGACCTTCAAACTGGATTGAACGGGCGATCGCCTTGACATCAGCGAGCGATTTCACGTCTGGCAGAGCGATCCGAATCACATCATGATTCAGCTCAAAGTTTTCAGCCGTGATAATAGCCGTTTCAGATCGCTGATCGAATTCGTAAATATCAGTAGCGCGATCGCTGCTGCCGCCTGAGAGGCGATCGCGGCCTGCTCCTGCTCGCAGCACATCAGCTCCGACACCGCCTAAAAGGAAGTCATCGCCGCCTTCCCCAGAGAGGAAATCATTGCCTGCATCCCCTCGAATTTCTTCACCATTGGCGTTCTCAGCGCCATAGATAATGTCATCTCCTCCCTGACCATCGACGACCTGCCTCATCGTGCCGATTTGGCTGAAGGCCATGCCGCGAAAGTCATAGATATTGGTATTGTCTGAACCGACAAAATCGCGCAGTCTCAAATCTGAAGCATCTAAATAGGAGACAAAGTATTCAATACTGCTTTCACGGGCATTGAAATTTTCAAATCCGACCCAATAGCTGATATTGATAATCTGGTCAAAGCCTTCCCCGCCCCGAAAAGTAGAAGACCAGTTGTTGTCGCCATCGACGTAGAACGTATCGTTGCCAGCGCCACCAATATAGACATTGACGCCTGATTCTTCTTCCGTACCAAAGACATCATCGCCCGGCCCCCCGATCAAAACATCATTGCCAGGGCCGCCTCCAAGAATATCGTTGCCCGGCCCCCCATAGATGACTTCAACGTTCGTCGCTGTGGCATCTTCTACATCGATGATGATTCTGTCGTTACCGGCTCCCCCTCTGATGACAGTCGCCGGGAATAGAGGATTATCCACCTCAGAGAACTGACCATTTTTTAGCAGACCGCCCGCTACCTCAAGGGTGTCACTAGGATTACCAGGAACATTCTGAGGAGAGGTTGGATCAATCGGTAATGACACTCCATTGGCAAATCCGGCAATCCGAAAATTTTCAAACGTATTTTGGCTAGATAGATAGTCGCTGGTAATACCGACCCCTTTGGCATGACCAATACCGCCACTCTCATAAGCCAGCGGGTTAGCCGGATCTCCTATCAGTAAGACATCTTTAAAGTCTAATTGAGTAGAGTTTTGCAGAGCCAGTCCCTGATTAGTGACGCCCCAAACCGTCAGGTCTTGGATCTGGCCTTGAACATCGTGGGAAATATTAGCGCCTGGTTGTCCGGTTAGTGTCAGATCAAAACTGCCCTGTCCGTTGTCATTCCGCTGAACAAACCAGCTCACCAAGCCAATATTGGCGTTGTAAACCTCTAAACCGCTGAGCTGCTTAGGCGGTAATATACCGACGGGCACCCGATCGTCTGGGGAATAGCCTGCATCTAGCAAAGCCTGCATAATCGGCGGCTCAGTTAGAGTGCCATCAGCCTGGCGGACCGCTAAGTTACGAATGGCGATCGTGTGAGCATCTTTATTAGATAGCAGCCAGTTTTCTGAAAACAGGTTGACCCCGTTGACGGAGCTGACGGCGATATTGTCCTGCATCTGCACCTGCAAGCCGCCTTGCAGCCAGTAGGCTTCGCCGGCAAAGCCAAAATCAAATTCACTCACGCGATCTTTGGCTAAGTTACCGCGATAATCGACAAAATTTGGGGCAGAGAGGGGAACGCCCTTGGCGTTGATGCCATCGGCTGAGATATTGACGCCATCGCCCATCGTCTTAATCACGATGTTGTTGCGCCAGAGGCCAATTTCGTCTCCGGCCTCCGCGGCGATACCCGAACCCACCGTTTCAAAGACGGTACTGTTCTCAATGTTGAGATGAGACTGGTGATGGGCAATGCCCCACCCCGGCGATCCCTTCACGGCAACGCCGACGGCCTCCGCTGGCGTACTGGTGATGTCTTCTGCGCCAGTGCGGTGAAAGTGTAGGCTATACCGTCCGCGGACGTTGTCGCTGCTGTTGGCGAGCTGCAGTTTATCGCTGCGTCCCAAATCATTAAAGGCCGCATAATGTACCTTCACGTCTGGGTTATGCATAAACATGACGTGCCCTCGCTGGTGCACGTCTCCACCGTTTGTGGCCATAGTTTGCTCCCCCAGTTCGCCAGCAATCTCAATGTTGCGTGAGCGATTGGCGACGTAGAGGTTTAACTCATTCTGATTGAAGTTACTGCCGGTAGGTCTGGCATGGTCAAAACGCAGGGCATTGCTACCTGTATCGTCATTCGTGAAAAAGATACGATTACCTTCAATGCGGGTAATCGTCAGTTCCTCATCTTGGAAGCGCGTGTTGTTGGCATCGGAGCCGTTGGCGTTGTAATTGGTACCCCCCAGCACCAGCTTGTCTCCCACCTGCCAGCCTTGGGGCGTTTCTTGCAGCAGCAGGGAAGTGTCTCCGGCCTGCGCATCTGCAGCCAGCGTCAGGAAAGTAGCTTTCTCAGCACCAAAAATCTCGACCTTGCCGTGGGTAATAATACCTTTGGTAAACTGCCCTGCATCCCAACTGCGCTGATCTGCAGGAGTACCATCGCCGCGAATAATAATTTCAGTCTTGCGATCGGCCTGAATGGGATTGCCGTCTGTACCAATGCTGAAGGTGCTGGAGTGAGCAGTTGCGAGGGTATCGACCACCATGCGAGTATCAACATCGGTGGCAAAGTTTAGCCCGCCTTTGACATAGACCGAAAAGAGCCTGGTATCGGCAACGCCGTCATAAGTAACATCAACGCCTGCAGGAATTAAAACTTGAGCGTCATTGCCGGGAATGACACCATTTTTCCAGGTCGTCGGATCAAACCAAGACCCGCTTTGAACGGCCTCATGAGTGACATCGAGCGAATCCATTGTGGACATGAACTGGGCATGTTCGTTGCCCTTGAGCGTGGCAGTTTGGCTATCAGGCGCAGAATGACTGGTGTGATTCATGTTCATGCTTTTACAAAAGCTCCTTTAGAAAAACTGGGCCTGGTAGTTGCACCCGCACGCAAAGCTGGATTGAGCGATCGCTCAACCAATAAAATTCAGCTAAATTTCAAAAAGTTTGGCAGACAAAACCTAGCTGGCTTTGGGAAAAACCAACTTAGGACAATGTGCGAAAGATTCAGTCGCTAATTCTGAATCAAAAAAAAACTATATAGAGAGAACATACGCTCTTTAAAGTGCTTCCAGGAATTAAGTCACTAATTCAGGCGTCAACTTAGGGAGACTGCTAGGACTCAGATATGGCCAACCATCCCGACAGTCATCGATAGAGATATGACAGCTAACTGCGCAATTCACCCCAATAAATCCTGAAGCACCTCGAAATAGTCAGCTTGAACGACTACTGTTTTGTCGCTGTAAAAAACTGTAAGTCTTGGTCAAGGAGTGAAGAAAAAACATACGTCAGTGAACTTAGTGAATGTGCAAGATTGGGAGAATGCACTGCGCGTAACAGATTTGAACAAGCGGACAAACTATTGTGCCTTTTACAATAACTTCAAAGCCATCTATAAAGACTTGACAGTTTTGGGAAAGGTTCCGCTATGTCGTAGTTGGGTAGAAGCACTGACCTAAACTGTATTTACCCATATGAAAACGGAATTGGGCATCCGGTAAATTACGGTTTTTGGTCAAAGACTTGAATTTGAACTTGTCTAATCTTTGTAATTGTCGGTTAGCAGAGTCAGGCTATACAATCAGGCCGAGGCCCCTATGCTGTCTGTGCCTATGGCTTATTTTCTTTCTGCAACGAAGCTGCAATCTTATCATCGCTGCCCCCAGGCGTATTACTTCAAATATGAGCGTGGATTGCAGGCAGGCACTGCTTTTGGCACAGCAACGCTGGGGATTGCTTTGCATCAGACCCTAGCTCAGTTCTACCAGGACTGGCACTACCAGGAACCGCTACCAGAGCTGACCTGGCTGGCCTCCTGCTGGACGCGATCGCGCGATCGCCTTACGCCCGCCCAGCAAAGCGAGGGCTGGCTGATGCTGCAGGACTATTATGCTGCTTTTGTGCAGCCCGCCGTTAGCCTACGGCGTCCTTTGGCCGTGGAGGGCAAAATCCAGGGCACGTTGGAGGCAGAGGGTTTAGAGTTTAGACTTTCTGGGCGCTACGATCGCCTTGATCTTTTACCAGACGGCGGCCTAGAGCTGATTGACTACAAGTCCAGCAAGTCGTTTCAGCCGCCAGCGGCTTCTCAGGAAATCGAAATTCAGCTAGGGCTGTATTATCTGGCCTTAGAGCAACGTTACCAGCGCGCTCTACAAAAGCTCAGCCTAATTAATCTGAGAACCAGCGAAAAGTTTAGTTTCGCAGTGACGCCGGATCACAAAAAGCAGGTGCAGCGGCTGATTTGCCACTTAGCGCTCCAGCTTAGGGCTGACTATACCTGGGAACCTCAGCCCGGTAATCAGTGCGATCGCTGCAGCTATCGCCCCTACTGCCCGGCCATTCACTCCTGTCCCCAGTCCTTACCAGACGACGCCAGAAATCCTCCCCAGCTTCAGCTCACCCTAGGATTAAAGGGCTAGTCACTTTGGCAATAGACCTACAGCCGCTTGGCGATTGATCTGTACGCTTAGGCAGACAGGCGCTCAAATTTCTCTTGCCAGTCAATTTGGGCTGGGCGATCGCCCTGACTGATGATCTCAAAAATTTGGTTGCGAGCGGCTGCAAACTGCAGGCTGGCGACACAGGCAGCAGCCACGTCGATACGGCTAGTTTGGCCGTTTAGCCGATCTCCGGTTCCTAGGACAACGTCTAGCTCACCTTGAGTTTTGGCCTGTAGCAGCGTATTGAGGTCATAAGAAGTGTATGGCCCATCAATCAGCCGCGCGGGTCGAATAATTGTGTAGGGTAAACCGGAAGCTAAGATTGCCTGCTCACCCTGCTGCTTAGCCTCTAAAACACCGAAGGCATTGAGCAGGCTAAACGGTAGCTGATCTTTGCGCTCGATACCGCAGGAGGACACAAACACAAAACGGCTGATTGACTGAGGCGCGGCGGCAACTAAGTTGCTGACACCAATAGCATCTACCTGATACGGACTGTTTTGAGCCTGCTGGCGGCGGTAGTCGGCATCAAACAGAACTTTCGCCCACCCGATTGCTTGGGCAAAGCCGCTTTCGCTCTGCTCAAACTCAAACTGCCAGCGACTAGAAGGAAAAGCCGTTGTTCCTGTACAGCAGAGGATAGCGCTGACTCCCTGGGTCGCAGCCGGAAGCGTTGCGGGCTGCTGTATATCTCCCTCAGCGATGGCAACGCGATCGCCAAAAAGCTTTTGCGCTTTAGCAGCGCTGCGGGTCAACACTCGAACTGAATAATCCTGGGCCAGTAGCTGAGCTACCGCTAGCTGCCCGACGCCGCCGGTGGCACCCGCCACCAAGACCAAACCCTCTACCATGATTGAGCACCCCTCATTGTAAAAGCGTCCAAAGCTGCTCTGGCACCAGACGAGGATTATCGCCCCGCAGCTGATCAAGCGATCGCCAGCGAGCCTCAAACTGCCGCTTACCCTCTTGCACCTGTAGAACTGGCTTTTGATACCAGGCTGCATCGACAAACCGAGCATCATACACAAAGACAATTTCGTGCAGGCGATCGCCTCTGTATTCAAAAATTGATTCTAAGATACCGAGCAGCCGAATATCGCTAATTTCAGCCCCCAGTTCTTCCTGAATTTCACGGGCGATCGCGGCTTGACTGGTTTCGCCAAAGTCAATCCCGCCGCCCAATGGTCGGCAGAAGGCTTCCACTTTCTGGCTGTCATAGCCTTCGTGAACTAAGATGCGATCGCCCTGGCGAAACAAGCAAATCGCGATCGGTCTAATTTTTGACTTTGCCATCGCTGCCCCGGCCCCAAATTCTGGCTGTGCTACCGCATACCCGCGATCGCCAGAGGTCGGTTGACTTTGCCCTCTGACAGGCTTTGCAGTGACTCACTCAGCTTATCGGTTAAGCGCCGGGCCTGAACTTTGGGCGTACCTTCTACATAGGCATCAACGGCCACGGGCTTACCAATCCGAATTTCCACGTCGCTACCCCAGCGGGGATAGGGATGTTCGTAGTGCAGGCTAACAGGGACAATTTGCACGCCTAGCCCTTCAGCCAAGGACTCAGACTGGAGCGCAATCCGGGCCAGTCCGGGCTTGAGATTGTGTACCTGTTCATCCCGGAAGATACCGCCTTCTGGAAAAATTACCATCATCTCGCCGCTACGCAGCAGGTCTACGCCGTGTCTGATCGTCGTGATCGAAGGCCGAAAGACATTGATTGGAAATCCCCCTAGTCGACGGATAAACCAGCCCTGCAGTCCTTTGACCTCATCAGCCGTGACCATGAAGCGCAAATCTCGTCCGGTGACACTGCGACCTGTAGCGTAAGCAATGAGCAGCGCATCCCACCGGGCCCGGTGGGTTGGGGCCAAAATGACGGGGCCGGTTTCCGGTAGATTTTCCTGTCCGGTCACTTTAATCTGGCCAAAGTAAAACGGCATTAGGATACGGTTGCCCAGGAAATAAGCTAGGGGAGTTAGCCAGGGAGAAAGTTGAGATGTGCTGGGGTGTTGAGTAGCTAGCTGCTCCTGTTTGGAATCGTCCACCATAGTTATTTCAAAAATTAGTATCGTCAGTTTTTGGACAGTGAAGCGGGCTGAGTGCGCTTCAGTCTTACCGTAAAACGGTTGGCTCAAAAATATTGCATTTATCAGGACAGTTTAGGGGGTGTCATGCGACTCGACAAAAAAATGAATGACGTCTGAGGATTTATAAAAGTGCCTACTGTTAAAAGGTAGGCGGTTGCTGGCGATGCTGCTTGAACCACTGCTGCATCTGCTGACGGCAGCTAACCCCTAGAATGCCCGCTATAACGGGTAGACGGTGGTTAGAACAGGCACTATCCGGCAAATTGAGCGCGGATTGCACAGCGCCTGCTTTTAGGTCGTCTGCGCCGTAGACTAAAAGCCCTAGCCTAGCCTGAATCAGCGCGCCCGCACACATGGCACAGGGTTCCAAAGTGACATACAGAGTGCACTGGTTGAGATACCAGCTTTTGAGCACTTGTCCAGCCGCCCTCAAAGCCAAAATTTCGGCGTGAGCAGTCGGGTCGTGATCTCGCTGGCGGCGATTAGCCGCTTCCGCGATCGCCTGATTATCAGGCCCCACTATCACTGCCCCCACCGGCACCTCGTCGGCGGCCCCAGCGGCCTCTGCCAGCTCCAGCGCGCGTATCATCCACCGTCGATGTTGCAGATAAACAGCGTTCTCGCTTGGGGGCGGGGGCAGCTCAAATGGCATTGCTCAGGAACTACAAGCGCTGACTCTCCTTAAGATACAGCCTCTTCGAGTCGCGCATGAGGGTCATTTGGCGGATATTGACCTATTTCCAAGAGCAGACATTTTTTCTTCAGCCAAAAAGTTTAGAAGCTATTAGCGGCAGCTCTGCGATCGCCATCGGCTTTGAGGGCTTAAAGGAAAAGTAACAAAATCTAAAGCAAAAATTAAATAAAGCTTAACGCTGGGCTGCTAGCTTGCACTCAACTGTGAGGAATTCAGCCCTATGGAAATTGCCCTGAGCGCTTTATTACTGCTGCTGCTAGGAGATTTTGTCGCCACCTTTCTATACCACGTTCCAGAACACGTCTTTGGTCGATACCATGCAATTGTTCACCACAGTCCCCATCGCAGCTTTGTCCGCTATGCCTGGCTCAATCGGCAGCCAGTGGCACTGCTTTTCGGCTTTTTGGCTTTTCTTTCTTACGTCGTGTGGATACCCTTGCTGTGGTCAATTTCAGCTGAGGGTGTTTTGCTAGGACTGGTTCTAGCTGAACTTCACGTTATTTGGCGGCATCAGTTTTCCAGCCGCTATCAGACGCCGCCGCTGGTGAAAAAGCTGTGCCGACTACTCTGTATCACCACCCCTGAGCGGCACTGGTTGCATCATCAAAACGCCAATCTAGCCTATGGCGACGTCTTTACTTTTTACGCCGTTCCAGCTCAATACTGGCTCAAACTGCTACGCCAGCTTAAAAAAGGCTGGCGCTATCGGCTCTCAGCCTAATCGCTATTGTCACTAATCACAATGTCTAATCAAACGGGCTTTCTGAGACAGCCATTTTAGCCATCTCAGAAAGCTGCTTAGCTCTCCCAAAATTCAGATGCCGAGCAGCCAGATGTGGAAACTAGATAGGCTTAACTGGGGTGCTAGGATTCGAACCTAGGAATGGCGGAACCAAAATCCGCTGCCTTACCACTTGGCCACACCCCAATAAATCAGGCTTTTGTATAATAGCAGGCTGGCGCATTTGATTGTCAAGAGGCATCAAACTTTTTTGCTGGCCTGCTATTTCAGGGGGGCAATGCTAGGCCCAAAGCCGTAATGCTTAACCACAACGTCTGTTTTATATGCGCTGCTTGGCAAGACCGACTGAGCTCAACTCCCAGCTACTCAGATTTAAGCCTGACCAGCAGCGCTGAGCGAACAGGCCGCTCAACAAAGTCGCCTGCCGCATTTACCCGCCCCAGATACAAATCCCCCTGATAGTAGAGAGAGGATGAACTACCACCGTCCAAATTCAGCGCTTTAACCGCGCCCAGCGATCGCATAAACGCTGCCATTTCCCCTAATGAAAAGCCAGAGTCTGTAGGAGCCTGCGGCTGTTGGGCAGCCATTGCTAAAATTACCTCACCTGCCGCCGTCAGGCCGATAGCGGTTCTGGCATTGCGTCGCTGCCCGCCCAGGGCGTCTCGAATCAGTTGGCCCTCGCTGTTGTAAGTAGTAAAGCCTTCTGCTGCAGACGTGTCTGCTGGCAGTAGCTGCGGCCCTGCGCCTACAGCCTCGGTTAAACTGCAGGCTGGGGGAATGGGAGCCTTATGAGCCACAATGTCGTATTGAGTTTCCGAGCCACACTGATAGCGCCGAAATTCTGAGCGGTTCAAAATTTGCTCTAGGTAAGGCTGCAGATCGGGATTGCCGATTAAGCGCTGATTCTGGTTTGGATCGGCGACCAGTTCCCCTTGGGTGATGACATAAGAAGTGGTTTGCCCATTCTGCGGATCAAAAAAGCCAGCATTGAGCACTGCGATCGCGCCAGTTTGTATTCCTATTTCGCGGACTGAGGCGAGTCCATCGGCCAGCTCTACCGCAACCTCGTAGCTGTCTGTTGGCACTGTCAATACGTGCAGCGTGGCGTCAGGCAGCGTATGTGTTTGATAGGTAATAGCTGGGGCTGGCTGTGAAATAGGGGAAATCGCTGACATTGCCTCAACGGTTGGCTGTGAGAAGTTGCGGCACGCAACGATCAAGCTGGCCACAGCCAGCCACAATCCCAACCAGACAGCATATTTAACCCGTGGCATTGCGCACTCGCTCGCTGTAATCTGGGGGGCGTATCTGACGGAAGCCTTGGAAAATAAGCTGGCGTAAGCCCAGGGGCGCATAGGAAAGCATCAGCCCTGCTCTGGCGCGGGTAGAAAGCCCCTCAGCCTGCTGTAGTTCTCGCAAGAGTTGACGGCCCCGATGGGTTTCTCCTTGCTCAATCAGTCGTAAGGCTAAAACCTGTTTGAGGTCTTGTATCTTGCTGTGGCGCGATCGCTCCAAATCTGCTTGCTTGAACCGATAGCTCTCTAAGCAGTGCAGCTTAGCAGATAAAAAGTGGATATCTTGCTTCAGGCTAGTTTGGCCACCGTGAAAACGATACTCCATCAGCCGCTCTGGAATGAAGTAGCCTGTTTTACCCGCGATCGCTAGACGCACTAGCAAATCAAAGTCCTCACAGCCATCGGCCTCAAAGCGCATGAAGTCAACTTGCTCTAAGCAATCTTTGCGAAACAGGGTCGAGCCGACTTGCAGGCTTTGATGATGAAAAGTTTCTGTCACCAAATCTGAGATGATGCCGGTCTTTAGGCGATCTTTGCCCCACTTGGCTGAATTGGCTGCCGTGGCGTCTGAATCTCGCTGGCTGAGGGCATTGATGACCCAATGATCAGTGCAGACGAAATCTACGACTGCATGGCGATCGAGGACGGCGACGGTTTTCTCTAAAAAGGTTGGGGTAAGGGCATCGTCATCGTCAAACTTGATGAAATAGTCCCCGGTGGCGGCCTCAAACCCAGAGCGCATATTGCGACTGCGCTGAATGTTTTGCGGATGACGAATGTAGCGAATCCGAGGGTCTTGCCACTGCTGGACGATAGCCGCTGTGTTATCCGGTGAGGCGTCGTCACAGATCAGCAGCTCAAAATCAGGGTATGTCTGGTTTAAGACGCTGTTGACCGCATAGGGCAGAAGCTTAGCCCGGTTATAGGTCGGAATGCAAACGCTAACTTTTGGCACGGACAGCACGCAAAGACTCTAAAGCTCAGCTTACCCATCTGGTAGCCATAACTTCAAATAAGAGCCTCTGAATTGAAAACCAGAGAACCTATTTTTAAGTTCTCTGGCTGATTTAACCTATTACCTGCAAGAGAGCAGAATCGGCCTGACGGCAATTAGGAATTAATCTAAGCAACCTCGTGCCCAGCCGAGACAATCAGTTGACGCAGAGACTCATCTGATGCTTCGGTTTCTACCATGACTACTTTTTGATCCAAGTCTAAATCAACTGAGGCTTTGGGTTCAGCCGTTAAGATAATTTCCTTAACCTTGTCGGCGGAGTCAGCAGAGAGACTAGGAACTTTGAACTGATGTTTCATAAAGACCAATAACCAGATTAAATTTTAGCCATGCTCAGGTTAAGGATAATCAGAAGCTTTAATCGTCTACCGCAGGATGGGTTTTCACGGAGACAGGCAATTTGCCGTCAGCAGCGCCATGTCTTAAAGCTTTGCCAACGGGGCGTTGCGGCTATGCCCGACAGCAATCTACAGTACCCTTGTTTAGGTTTGCCTATTTAGGCTTTACCTCTTCAGAGTCTGCTTGAGCTGGGTCATCCAAGTACGCCAGCGCGGCGGCGTATCTGCCGCCGCTGGCCGCTCGCCGGGATTATGCAGATAGCGGTAGTACTCCCAAAGATCGCGGTATGGCCCGCCGGTGTGCATAGGAGTTCCGGCCCAGTGCAGATAACGTAAGGGGGTTTCCCCATCGTAGAGTTTATGGTCTTTGCGCTGAAAATGAGAGGATCCGGCCCAGCTTCCCGGTTCATGCTCAACGGCCTGGGTCAAATTCAACCGCGACGGAATCGCCTGCAGCACGAGGTAGTTCATTAGCGGCTGATCGGTGGTGCCGCTGGAAAAATCGAAGTATTCTCGGTGCTGAGCGCATTCCCGTAGCAGACCATACATCTGCTCTAGCGTAATCGTGTCTTTTTTAGATCCCCAGAAGCCGCTGTTGAAGACGTCTTGTAGCGCTGCTGCCGAGAAAATTTGCTGCTCTAGTACCTGTTCTGAGAAGACATCGGCCAGTCCTCGCCCGGTGGAGTGATAGTCACAGCAAATGAAGTCAGCCTGAGCTAAAAAGTCAAGCGTTTCGGTGATGGGACGGAACAGCAGAATATCGGTGTCAACGTACAGAAAATTTTGCAGCGGGCCAAACCAAGCCGCCAGCTTGCGCATTTTGTTGGGCAGGGCTAAGAAATCTCTGGGAAAAATCTCACCGATGGTTTGGGTAAAGTCTTCAAGGAAAGGTAAGTCAGGAAAGAGCGTGACCTGATGCAGCTCAGACAGAATAGCAGCGGTTCGCTGATAGTCCTGATTGAAGGGAATTAAAACGACCGGAATATCTGGATCCTGCAGGCGGAGACTGTTCAGCAGGGCGATCGCATTATCGGCAACTTTATCATTGGCGACAATATAGATACCGCTTTCCATAACAGACTCTCGTAGTAGGTTTACAGGCGATCGCACCTTTCTTAGCTAAGATTGCCCAGAAAAAGTCGGCCTGGTATCTGCGATCGCCAGCAACCTTTCTCTTTCTGTCAAAGGCTCAGGCTCAACCCAGCTGTCATCTTACTTCTCTGAGTTGAGTACTTCAGCGGCCTGCCGCCGTCCTAACCACCAGGTTACGCCCAGCCAAATCAGGATAGCTACCAGCGTCAGCACCGCGAACTGGCCCGTCCAGTTTACTAGCACCGAGAGCGGAATAATCTGACCGATAAAGTAGGCTAAGCTGACCATGACCGTTGCCCAGGCCGCCGCCCCGACCAGATTGCAAACGAAAAACTGAGAATAGGGCATCTTGGCAATGCCAGCCAAAGGCCCAGCAAAAATTCGCAGCAGGGCCACGAAACGCCCAAAAATAACGGCCTTAGGGGCGTTGCGACTAAATTTGTCACGGACGGCCATTAGCTTTTCTTCTTCAATCCGAAAAATTTTACCCAGCCGCGTCAGCAGCGGCCAGCCGCCATAAAAGCCAATCCAATAGCCAAAATTATCGCCTAGAACAGCTCCGGCGGTGGCGCAGCCCAGAACATACCAGTAGCTCAGCTCTTTCTCCCCGGCTAAGAAGCCGCCCACCAGGGTCACTGTTTCCCCCGGAATTGGAATCCCCGTATTTTCTAAAAGAATGCCTAAGAAAACTGCCCAGTAGCCATACTCATGAGCAATGGCCTGCAAGGCTTCCAGCGAAATAATTTCAGGCGTCATGCCAAGAGGTTTACAAATTGCAATCTTTTTTATCTTGGCGCAGTTTAAAAGCGACTGTCAATGACGGTTAGCCCCATTTCTATGACGGGCAGATATTGCAGACTCATCAAAAAGATAATTCCAGACGGGCCTGTTTCCAGATTGATAGCGGTCAAAATAGTAGCCAAACCACGTCAATAGACAGATGAATCTCAACCGGGGCAGTGGGACTATACCGAGTGGCAGGTGGTTCGCTATTCTGCTGCTACGTGTTGCGTCGAGGCTGTAAGGCTGTGGTACCTCTTAAAGACGATAATCCAATTACAATTACGCCTTATGTGACTTATGGGCTAATTGCTTTAAACGTCCTCATTTTTTTGTATGAGCTGTCACTTTCCCAGGCCGGACTATTCAACTTTTTCCACGAGTGGGCAATCGTGCCCCAAGAACTCTCAGTCAGTTTTGAGACGGGACTAGCAGCGCCCAGCCTCAGCGAGTGGAAAACGCTGTTTACCAGCCAGTTTTTACACGCCGGATTTTTGCACGTGGGCGGCAATATGCTCTACCTGTGGATTTTCGGCAACAATTTAGAAGAGCAGCTAGGCCGAATTAGGTTTTTGCTGTTTTACCTATTCTGTGGTGCTCTAGCCGGACTGGCCCAGTGGTATTTCAGCGCCGATTCGACGATTCCTTCGCTGGGAGCCAGCGGCGCGATCGCGGGTGTGATGGGGGCTTACATCTTCCGCTATCCCAAAGTGCGAATTCTCACCTTTGTTCCCCTTGGCTTTTTCTTTACCACCTTCCGCATTCCGGCCATTGTCTATCTTGGCTTCTGGTTCCTGCAGCAGGCATTTTATGGTGTTGCCAGCTTAGAAGCTCCTGCCAACGTCGGTATGGAAAGCGGCGGTGTCGCTTATTGGGCTCATGCTGGCGGCTTTGTCTTCGGCGCAGTTTTAGGGCCGCTGTTTGGCCTCTTTGATCAGCCGATTGAAGAAGATCAGTTTGAGACAGTCGATAGTGAGTCTTCCCTAGACAGCTAACTGGAGCTAGGAAGTCAGTGGCTTATCAGCTAGTGCAGGTGCTTTTTCACTACGCAGCAGCCCCTACGCCAGCGATGCAGCAGGCAGCCAGCGATCGCGCGCAGCGCATTGCCTCAGACGTACCGGGGTTGATTTGGAAGATCTGGACTTATGACCCAGATACATCAGAAGCGGGGGGCGTCTATCTGTTTGCAGATGAGGCTAGCGCTCAAGCTTATCTGACAGGGCCAATTTTTGCTAGCCTCCAAGCGATGCCCGCCGTGGCCAATATGCAGGTCAAGCGACTAGAAGTAGACCGCGATCGCAGCTTGATCACGCGAGCACCGCTGCCTTAGGCGAGCCGTGAGCTAGTTCGCTTCCAGGCGCTGCCGCAAGACAGCATAGAGCACCCGCGACAGTTCTCGCCGCTGAAGTACCTGTTTGTCTTGGGGGGTTTGAGCAAAGGCCAGTTCATAGGCGTCAGGAGCCGCTTTTTTGAGCAAGAAGGAAAGCTGCTCTCGCGTCATAGCGGTATCGGGGGCGAAGCGACCATAGCCCATGCCCGCGACAAGTCTGTGAGAGGAAAGGGTTTCGATGGTTTCGTAGGCCCAGTGAGCACCGGGGCGTACGTCAAAGAAAGAAGGAATAGCGGGCAGTCGCTTTTCCAACGCCAGCAAGTTGACTAGAGCGGTGCACACAACGGCGCGGGTGACAGTGGCATAGGGGCGAAAGTGCAGATCCTGGTGGCTTTCGCTGCGGACAATACCCGCGGCCGCCATTACCTGAATTGCTTCAAAATCTGGATCGTCGTGGGCCACATCATCGAACCAGAAAATGGGCATCCCGTTGCGGGTCAGGAAGCCCTGCAGCTTGCGAATATGGTGCGTCTCCGTGACGATTTGGCGCAGAGAATGACCTGTCCAAATCGCATAAGTAGCTAAAAAGCCGCTAGCTTCGCCAATGGCCCACTCCATCGGATGCATCCGATAAGCGGCGTTGGTGATGTGGCTGGTGCCAAGACTTTTAGAGGACAGGATTAAGCCTTCCGTTGCGATCGGGATCAGCGCGGAGAGGGGCAGCGTAAACGGCAGCGCAATCACGTCCTTACCCTGCGGGCTGACGTGACCAGGTTCATCGTTGCCGTGTAGATCTAAATAGTGGTACTGGCCAATGCCAGCGGTATCGTCAAAGCAGCGGGCGCGGGCCTGATTGGGGAAGAAGGCTAGAGCCACGTCTTCATGACGAATCGTGGTGAGGGCGATGCCGCGCCGGGCCTCGCGAATATAGGGTTCTAGGGCCAGGCCATCGCTCGTCCAGGTTAGATCGCCGCGCAGCTTCAGGTTGGGCAGGCCGTGGGTTTGCAGATAGTAGAGATAGGCCAGGGTGCGATCGCGCGATCGCTGTAGATGAAGCTGTCTAACTTCGGGTGGAACCCCGACCAGCCGCCCCGGTCGATAGTCATTGCCGCAGCAAAAAGCGCGGTCAGGTTCTTTGGAAGTGCCCCAGTTAATGACGCTGACATCACCTGGCAGCACCTCTTTTTCGTGGAGACTGCGGCGAGCCAGACGACGATAGCGGAAAATGCCAAAGTCGCTAAAGAAGTCCCATTTTTGCCAGCCTGCGTGCTTGTCTTGCGTCCAGAAGCGTTCAGTAAACTCATGCGCTCCTAACCAGGGGGCTTGACCATAGCCAGACGGCGGCTTGATGGCACTGTGGCGCTCTAAGGAGGTATATTCCACCACCGCGTCCCAGGTAATTGACTGCTGACACTGGGGCCGCGCCACCTCTGGCAAAATGGCCTCTCCGGTTTCGTGCCGGGCTTCCTGGCCTACCCGCGATTCAATATTGCCAATTTCTAGCAAATCGCCTAAGTCGGTCGCCTCAATGACGATCTTGGCCTTGACGGTAAAAGTCAGATTCCGCTTGCGATCGCGAAAGACGACCCCGGTGACGCGGCGTGGCTGTCCTGATGGTGACTGGGTGAGCACCTGAACCGGGTCAGCTTCTACAATTAGCTTCAGCTTCTGGCTGTCGAGATAGGGGGCGATCGCCTCATTCATCGCCGTCGCCGCCACGACCGGCGTGACGCTCAGCGGACTGACCCAGCTTCCCCCCGGATTACTCACCTGGCGGTTTTGGACAGGCTGCAGCGATCGCAGTCGTTCACGAAACTGCCGCTGCGCTTTAGAAATAGCAAATTGCTCTCCCGCTAGCTGCAGCGGCCCAGCTGCTTGCCGCAGCAGGTCACCGTCATCGGAGGCGGGTAAAGCCTGGGTGGTGAACTGCCCGCCTACAATTCGCTGGGGCTGCACTAGGCACAGGTCTAAGTTATTTTTCAGTATGGTTAGGCTGGCGGAGTAGGCTGCCAGGGAACCGCCCACAACTAAAATCGAGCAGTTGAGAGTTTGCCCCTGGGCGGGTTGGGTAAACGCGGCCTCGGCGAACACGCCATTAGACTGAGAGGGCATAGAAGAACGCTTGGCAAATAAATCTAAGTTTGCCGATTTCGTCCCGCAATGACCAGTCTTTCCGGTAAAAATTCAAACTGGCTAGCAAGGGTCTGATGCGCAACTTGATAAATACTTTGCACAGAGCGATCGCGCTGACTCACCTCGACTGCGCTCCACTGGTAGTCCACCTGAAATCGACTGCCATCGGGAGCGCTGACAACTTGTTTACGCAAAGCCGTCAGCAGCGGCGTCAGCGGCACCTGCGCCACTATGACGTTGGCCAGGCCGACAATAAACTCACCATTGCCCCAATATCCTAGCTTGGCACTGCTAGGCAGATGGGACTTGAACGCTGTGCCCCAGCGCTTTAGGATCTGACGGCCACAGAAGTGACCGTATTTGAGATTGATGTCGGCTAGCCCGGTGAGCTGAAACAGGACAAACACAAAAGGGGCGCGATCGCTCTGTTGGATAAGCTGTTCTAGCTGCTGCTGCGAGTGGGACTGATTTGCCAATCCGGTCTTAAAGTCCTGATGGGCCAAAGTTTGTAACAGGCGGCTGCGCTCTAGCCGATTGGTGAGACGAGTCAAAAGTTCTGGCCCCAAAATCGGTTTAGTCACATAGTCGTCAGCGCCGATGGCAAAGACCTGCTGGATGGTTTCGCTATCCTGATGGGCAGTGAGAAACACGATGGGCAGATCTTGCCAGTCCGGATCGATGCGGACAGCCTGGCACAGCTCAATGCCGCTAAATTCCGGCATTTCCACATCCAAAATCAGCATATCCGGGCGTACTGCCTGGAGGGTTTGCCAAAACTGGCTCGGATCGCTCAGCGTTACCACTCGTAGTCCCCAGGGCTCCAGCATGGGCTGCAGCGAACTCAGCAAAACTGGGTCGTCGTCTACCGCTAGCACCGTAGCTGTCTGTGCCCGGCTGTGGCTGAGACACTGGTTGACCCGTTCCCAAAGCTGAGTGGCTGTGACCGGAGGAACGAGAAGCTCCTGAATGCCAGCGGCGGCTAGCTGAATCCGAGCGTTCAGGTCATCTGTCTGAGCTAGTACGATCGTGGGGATGGCGGGCGATCGCGCGGCTAAGTCCGCCAGCAGGGACAAGTCTGTTTCTGACTGCTCAGTATCAGCCATATCAAGCACCACCAATTCTGGCGATCGCGATCGCAGTAGGTGCTGAGCGGTTTGCGTCTCAGCCACCTGCTGCCAGCCCAGACTTGCGGTCTCAGCCAGCGACTGTAGCTGGTTACAAAGCTGCGAGTCACGGCTGATGAGCCATAGTTTTGGCTGGCTCTGGCTACTGGAAGGGACAGAGGGAGTAAGGTTCAGTATGGTTTCTAACTGCTGCACTAGCGGCAATATGGCGGTGATCTCAGAAGCTGTCTCACTCGCCCATAGACGCTCTAGCGTTCTAGCAATCTGAGTGCCCGCCTGCCGCTCAAACATTCCCAGCACGCCCGCTAGCTTATGGGCTGCCGTCGCTGCTGCGGCCCTTAGCTCCTCAGTGAGCTGGTTATTTTGCAGAGCTGCCGTCGCTGCCGCGATCGCCTCTAAACGAGCTTGCATCCGATCAGCGTGTTGCTGCCATAGGGCCGCCATTGCCTGATTAAAGTTTTGTTCGACAGTAACCGGAGTAACTGCCTCAGCGGTAGACTGAGGCGGAATCGCGCTTTGAGGCGTCAGCTTATAACCCAGGCCGTAGACGTTTTCAATCCAGTCAGCGGCTCCTGCCTGCTTCAGCTTTCGCCGCAGTCCTTTGACATGAGCCTTGACACTATCTTCCAGGGGCGGGTCGTCAAACGTCCAGAGATGTTCCACAATCTGACCCCGACTAAACACCCGCTGGGGATTGCGCATGAATAGCTCTAGCAGGCTGTATTCCTTCGGGGTTAGCTTCAGCAGCGTCTGCTGATAAGACACTTCACAGCGAATAGGATTTAACCGCAGATCGGCTATTTCCAAAATGGATGAAGGCGTAACGCTACCGCGCCGCAGCAGCGCTCTCACCCTAGCCTGCAGCTCCCCTAGGTCAAAAGGCTTGATCAGATAATCGTCTGCCCCGGCATCTAAACCGCGAATTCGCTCCTCGGTTTCATCTTTGCCAGTCATCAACAGGATGGGGGTGGTATTCCCTTCATGACGAAGTGCCTGACAGACGGCGATACCGTCTAGCCGGGGCAGACCTACATCTAGCAGAATGAGGTCATAGGTGCCGCTCAGGCCGTATTCCAGGCCAAACTGCCCGTCGTCAGTGCAATCAACGGCATGGCGCTGCTCCGTGAGAGTCTGCATCAGCAAATCACTGAGAATCTCGTCGTCTTCGATCAGCAGTATTCGCATAGCGTCCCTCTCGCTCAATCTGACCTCAGGTTAATCAGGGAATCGAGAAAATACCGAGAAGCTCTACAAGAATTCCAATTTTTGCCCCACTCACCTAAAATGGGCGATCGCAGTTTCAAGGGGTGCGCTGCGCTGCGCTTTTCCTCTATGCCCTTTGGGCTATACGGCGCCCTCCGGCCCGCCCGCTATCCCTTGCTTCTACTTGGCATTAAAGCCGGTAGTTGACGTTGAAATAGACTCGCAAGCGCGATGTTGGATCGCCCGGATCGTCTAGCTCAATCAGCGGTACGCCAAAGTCTAGGCGCGTATCCCACTGAGACGTGAGATTGACAATAAAGCCGACCCCGGTTCCTAACAGAAAATTGTCGTCCGTGGTTTCTGTCTCGTCGAAGCGATTCCACACCGCGCCCATATCGACAAACGGGGCCACTTGAATCCGAGGATTGCCGCCTTCGTCGCGCTGCAGCGTAATCCGATCTTCCACCGAAAAGCGAAAGCCGCCGTCCCCAGCCCGCACGTTTTGGCTGTAGCCGCGAATAGACTGGCCGCCCCCCACGATAAACTGCTCCGACCCCAGCAGACTATCACTGGCCAACTGCAAATCACCCTGAATAATCAACAGGTGATCAGCGCCAAGGCGCTGCACCCGCTGAATTTGGCCTAACCAGCTAAAAAACTGGCTGTCGGGTTCTGGGGAGTCTGCCGTTGTGGCGTCAAAGGCATCAATGCCAAAGCTAAACTGCGATCGCAGTGCCCAAGCCCCCGACAGATCCCGTCGCAGATAGTCCTGTCCAAACTGGATGACACTCACCCGGCTGTCCTGCTGAATAAAGTCAGCAATCAGGGTTTCCCCATCCCGGTGACGAAAGCCCAAAGACAGGGCTAGCTCCTCGCGTGGTGTACGAATCAGCGGCTGGCGGAAACTGGCCTCATAGACATCGGCAGAGCCGCGCACGTTGAGGGCAAAGCCAATCGAGTCTTCGTCAATAATTTTAAAATTGCTGGGGGCAAAGCGAAGCTGCAAAGTGCCATTCATGGCGTTCAGCGGTACTCGATAGCCCAGTTCGTAGATCTCAGAGCCGGTTTCGCTAGAAAGATAGGCCGAAGTAAACAGTTCGTCCCCTAAGCCCGCCGGATTGCGATAGCGGATATTGGCGCTTACCCGCTCCTGGCCGACGCTGATGGGGGAGTAGTTGTCGGCAGAGAGGGTTACCGCCAGGGCCTCCGCTTCATCTACCCGCACAATCAAAATGCTCTCGCCGGGACCTTCTCCGGCTCGCAGGCTCGCTTCAATATTGTCAAACAAGGGATCGGCCCGCAGCAGCCGTAGCTGATCTTCCAGTTCAGCCTGATTGAGGGGCTGTAGCCCTGCTAAAGCAATGCGATCGCGCACATAGCGCCGCAGTCGCTCGGTTCCCTCTACCTGAATGTCAGCCAGTCGGCCTTCAATCACCGTAATCTGGACTGTGCCATCGGTGACGGTCTGGCTGGGCAGAATGGCGCGGGAGGTAATGTAGCCTTCTTGTAGGTAAAGGGCCGTAATCGCGTCGGCGGCCTGCTGCAGCTCCGCCAGCGTCAGGGAACGATTTTCAAACGGGGCGATCGCCGCTGTTAAAGTCTCTTGGTCAAACACGGTGCTGCCCGTTACCTGAATATCCGTTACCTCGACGCGGGTTTCATCGGGGCTGGCCGGAGCCGCTTCTACGGGCGGTGCTGGGGGACTAAGGGAATCGTCTTCTGGCGGCAGCGGTGCTGGATCGGGAGCCTGGGGAAAGCGATCGCGCTCAGGTTCGAGCTGGGCCAATTGGGGAGAGCGTTCTGCCACGGGCGCAGTGGTTAGCAACGGGGTTGAGGCAGCTTCCGGTACCAGAGTGGGCGTCACGGTGGGCTGTAGGGCTGCGATCGCGGCTGGATCAACCGCCGCTGTCTCAGAGGGACTGGCGAGCAGCACCGGGGATATAGCTACTGCCCGTGATGGCAAATAGCCCATGACGAGGCTCAGCAAAGTTGTCGTCCAAGCAGCACTCTGGTATTTCATGCCCCTGTTCCCCATACATCGATTAGCAGTATCCGTTTAGACACCGTACCGTACGGCATAGCATCACCCAAATTATCCCGCCCTTCCCGGCAATATCCGAAAAATTCACCAGGATTTGCCAAATTTTTATTACCAAGGGCTGCCAATCATGGTAAACGCCGACCAAAAGTAGGGATGAGATAGGGTGCCTAAGTTTTGGGCCACCGTGTCTGGTAAGGGCAATTCTCCCCCAGACCAGTCCAGCACGCCGCCCATCACCGCAGTATCGCCGCGCATCATCGCTAGCTGGGCCTGTCGCAGGGCTTCGGCCCGAATGGGGGTTGTGCGCAAGGCGCTATAAAACTCAATCATGAAGCTAGCGGCGCTAACATCATCGACTAGCCACAGACTGGCTAGAGCGGTTTTAGCTCCGGTTTGGACTGCCAGTCCGGCAAAGCCTAGCTCTGCCTGGGTGTTGCCAAGCGCTGTCCGGCAGGCACTCAGCACCAGCAGTTCTACGAGGGGATCGCTGAGCTGAAGCTGGCGAATCTCAGCTAGCTGCACCCGCCGATCCCAAAATTGAATAAACGAATTCTCTAAGCTGCCTTCGTTAAACTCGCCGTGGGTGGCCAGATGCAGCAGACTAAAGGGGCGATTGCGCCGCTGCTCTACTAAATTGCTCGGCGTAAACTGATCATTAATCAGGGCTTCTCCCGGCCATAGCTCATCCGTAATCTGGGACAGCTCCACCTGAACAGCGGGCAAATCCGATAGCTGAGCAAAGTCAGAGGCCCCCATTGCCAATACCTGCGCCCCCCGTACATCCTGATAGCGGGTATCGGTGAGGCTGAGGCTGGGCATGAGCGCAACGCTGTACTGCTCAATGATGAAGCCGCCCCCGCTGTGCAGCGCCGCAATCGGCAGCGATCGCAGCCCGGCATCGAGCACAAAGGAAATGTGCTGCACGTTTTGAGCTTCCAGTTCTGGGGCTAGCGGCGTGATGATCCAGTCGTAGAGCTGCTGGGCTGGAGCCAGATAGCTAGTGGTACGGCGGCGCGTGCGATCGGTGACTTCTCGCCGGAGCTGACTGGCGACCTCTAGCATTTGCGATCGCGTTACTTCGGGCAGGCGTACCCGCACCGGATCCTGGCCGGGCGTAACCAAGATTAGCTCTAGCTGATCGGTGGGCTGCTGGGGCTGATTGGGCTGGGCTATATATTCACTGTCTGCTTTGAGCCTAGTCTGTGCTCTAGAGGCTAGCTGAATCGTGTCCTCAGTTTCCGGCTGAATGACGGGCTTAGTCGCCTGCTGCACGCCGCTAGCCGTAGGCGTGAACGCGACATAGATAATCGCGGGCGTTGTCCCTGCAGTTTGGACAATTTCCTGAAGTCTTTGCTGTCCCTGGTCAATGGACTGAATTGGCACCGCCTCTTCTAGCCCTAAATAGCTGGCAAAATCCTGGGTAAAGGCAGTCTCAATGTCTGTAATCCTTTGCCTAGTCTCAGTAAGGATGTTTGCGTCTGCCCCTAAAACTGACGAGCGATCGAGATTCGGCTGCACCGCCAAATTTTCTTCGCGGCAATCGGGGAGGCATTCCACATTGACAAAACTGGGGCTGCCGGGGGGGAGACTAGGGGGCGGCGGTGGCGGTGGCGCGATTGACTCAATTGAGACGCCGTTTCTGGCGGTAGTAAACAGGATTTCCTCGGTAGGGGCAAAGTTAAACGCTGTAGAACTATTGGCGATCGCGGCGGCTGAACCATTTTGACTGGCATCGCCTACGGTAAAAGCAATCTGACCGTTGCCCCCGTGCGCAATACTAATCGGGCCGCCATTGCTAGCAACGCTGGCGCTGCCGTTGCTGAAGGCAAAGCTATCTAAAACCTGAATAAATCCGCTGGCCGCAGATAGGAGAACGGGGCCAGATCCAGCCGTGGCATTGACCGTATTTGCTTGAATATTGGCGTTGCTGGAGGTTAATTCAACCCTGCCGCCTGAGAGAATATTACCGACCGTCAAATCTCCCTGAGTCGTGGCTGAAATATTGCCGCTGCCGCTGTTGATATCTTGAACCGCGATGCTGGTATTCGCTGCGTTCAGATTGACATTGCCCCCGGTAGAGACGAGCGGCGAATTGGCTTGAATACCGCCGCCGCTCCCCAACGCTGTTAAATTAATGTCGCCAACGCCCGTATTGATATTGACGCCGGAGGCAATGGCGATCGCAGGCTCGGCTCCTAATGCTGTTGTATTCCCCGTTGCGGTTATGGAACCACCGCTGGTCAAGATGTTGTTATTAATCTGGACTTGACCATTGCCGGTAAAGTCGGTGTCGGCTTGAAATGTCAGCGACAGGGGACTGCCTGCCGCCGCTGTGATTGCAGCATTGATATTGATATTCTCAGCGGCTTCCAAAACCAGAGCGCTAGCGTTACCAGCATTGTAAATAAGAGGTTGATTGAGGACAATATCGCCCCCTACGCCTGAAGTACTTCTAGTTGAGACAATTACGGTAATGTTGTCAGGCGCCAGCGCCGCTAATAACGTATCAACGTTTAGAACTGAATCAATATTTGAATTAATAGGGTTAAAAAAAGTTGCACCAGGGTTCTCAAGGTTGCTAGAAGGCGAAGTGCCAATAAACAGGGTCGGCGGATCAATCAGCCATGTCCCCCCGCTGCCCTGAGCCGCACTGACATCAGGCGCGGTTTGAATATCTAACTGGCCTAAACTGCTAGTTTCAATCAGGCCGCCATTGCCGCCCAACGCTCCCCCGATGGCAGATAGATCGCCATAGATCCGCGTTGCCAAGTCTGACCAGACAATAACGCGGCCACCATTGCCATTGCTGAGGGCATCAGCCCGGACGGTAGTGCCCTCGCTAATCACCGTCATCTCGGCATTGGGCACAGCCTCTCGCCCCTGATAGCCGCCGCCGACGCGAATATCTCCCCCACCCGCAGCACCGCTGGCTTCCACCTGAGCCGCCAGCACGCCCACCGTTTGCCCCAGCAGGTTGATCGCCCCGCCGCTGCCCACAAACGGATCGGCCACATCGACCGTACCGGCTACCAGCGTTGTCCCCGGTGCCACCGGGGCAGCAATCTCAGAGCCGCGGAGGGTGACGGTGCCGTCGGGGTTAAGGGTAATTCCGGTCGCGCTGCTAGGGATGCTCCCCGTGAGTAGTTCTGGCAGGGTGCTGGGGGTGATGGGGCTAGGAGCGATCGCGGCATTGTTGGCGATCGCTTCTACTTCTAGATTTAGCAGCAGTCCATCATGACTAATGCGAACAAGGCTTTCACCCGGAATCGCCGCGATCGTCACTTCACCGCCGGGGGCTGAAAGCGTTCCGGTGTTGATGACGCTGCCGCCCAGCAGCATGATGCTTTCTCCCGGCTCAACCCTGAGCTGTCCGGCATTGACGATAGGGCCGGGGGTTGTTTGGGTAAAAGCAAACTGGGTGGGGTCGCCCACTAGGGCCGCGTAGTCATTGTCTCCAAAGGCGCTAAACCAGCCATTGCTAAAGCCAATACCGTCAGCGGTGGTGACACCAAAAGCAGCGGGCAAGTCCAGCCGGGCATTGGGTCCAAACAAAACCCCAGCCGGATTCATCAAATACAGATTGGCCTGAGTGCCCATAACCTGAAGCAGCCCGTTAATGGCCGTCGGATTGCCGCCGCGAATCCGGCCCAAAATGTTCTCAACCGTCGGCGCAGCCAGAAAATTGGCTGCTTCAGCCCCATTCAGATTGAATTCCTGAAAGCTGTGAAATAGATTATTGCCTGCTGCACTGCCGCCGGTAATGGTGTAGCGATCGCCGTTTTGATTAATTTGCGTTCCTGTACCGTCAGTAGCAGGCGTAATGGACTGGGCTAGGGCGGCTGTGGGCACCAGCGCTGTAGACGCCCAAAGCCCGACCCAGTGGGTAATTCTCCGGGGGGTGAGAAACATAATTTTTTGCCAAGCTTTTGAGGATAGAAGATTTAGGTACCCGAACGGATGTCAGTTCTGAAACCCGGCAGATGCAGCGGAATTGAAGTAAGAGGGTTAGCAGCGATGAGGGAACACAAATCAGGCATCTTAAAGCTAAGCAGGAATTGCATAAGGGGCAGATGCGTCACAGCTATTCATCATAGCCATCAGACTAAGCGCTAGAGAAGTATTGTAGGATGCGAAAAATAACTACGCTTAGAACATTCTTCATCGTTCGTTCATAGAATCCGTCAAAGTGTAAATATTCTGTGCCGCCGCTGGCTGAGCGTAACCGACCGCTGGCTGAACGTAACCGACCGCTGGCTGAGCGCAGCCGAAGCCAGCGTGTCGCCATAATTAACTAAGCTTGGAAAAGTTGAACTGCTAGCTTTGCCCTGTACAGCTACTAGAATCTATGGCTCGTCAAAAGAAAAGCTCCAAAAGCGATCGCGTCGTCTATTCCGAATTCGGCGCTTCTAGCTCCGCCGCCTTTGCGCGGGGGGTACAAGAGCTACCGCCCAACCAGCAAACAATCAAAGTAGAAGCCAGCCGCAAGGGACGCAAAGGCAAAACTGTCACCGTCATCAGCGGCTTTCAGCTCAAGCCCGAAACTCTCACCGCCTTAGCCAAAGACCTCAAAGCCCAGTGCGGCAGCGGCGGCACCGTCAAAGACAGCACCGTCGAAATTCAAGGCGATCATGCTCAAAAGCTAGTGGAAATTTTGACCGCCAAAGGCTACAAAGCCAAGCGCAGCGGCGGCTAAACCTGCGCCTGCTAGGACGGGCAAAGCATCCCAGTTGCTGGTTTTGTGCGTGAATTGAACGCAAGCAAGATGTTTGTCCCCTATATCTGAATGATGGAGGGAGAAGTGTGAGCATCTCGCTCATGGCCCTCAAACGTCGGGTTCATACCTTGATTCAGCAACACCAGCGTGCCGAGCATTTCGCTCTTTATTTATCTACCAGCAAAATTACCCGCCAACTCAAATTTTTTCAGCAGCGTTACCGTTTTGAGGCAAAATCAGGAGAATGATTTTCCTGAGCAGGGGCTTCTCAGCGCGAAAAGACTGAAGACATTACAGGAGGCGATTCAATGGGGCGGCGATCGCAGCGCCTATGGGCACTTTCACTCAGTTTTATATTTACGTTCACCTTAGTTTTAGGCATCCACCGCAGCCTACCCGCTGTTGCCCAGACGCCACTGGAAGACCTGTTAACGCCGCCAGTCGTCTATCCCACGGACACGGCTAATCACTGGGCTGATCAGTGCATTCAGGTTTTAGCTAAGTCTGATCGGCTCAGCCCGGACGCCTATCCCGCAGGCCGTTTCCGCCCCAATGACAGCATTACCTGGAGTGAACTGGTGAGCTGGCTGACAGTGGCCCCAGTTCCTAGCCCTGCTCCTACTGCTGCCGATACGGCCCTAGGACTCGACGATCCGGCCAACTTTTTATCTCACTATCCCAACCAATATTTTGACCTCAGTCGCCCCCTATCACGCGCTGAGGTGATCACCGCGATCGCTGCCTACCGCGACTATCCCTACATCAGCAATGCCAACGCTACGCTAGTCGCCAACTTTGAAGACAGCGCCGCCATTCCCGACTTCGCCAGAGAAGCGATCGCCGCTGCCCTCGAACAGCAGGGGCTAGTGATCTATCCTACTTCCCGCCGCCTACAGCCCAACCAGCTTGTCAGCCGGGGAGAAGCGGCGGCTTTGCTCTGCCAAACCAGCAAGCTACCAGGACTGCTCAGCACTTTACCCCCCGATACCGTCATCGCCCGGCAGTTAGCCACAGATCGACCTGCGCCTAGCCAGGAAATTCGCGGCGTCTGGCTGACGAACATTGATAGCGACGTGCTCTTTAGCCGCGATCGCCTGTCAGAAGCCATCACCACCCTAGCTGAGCTAAATTTCAACACAATCTATCCCACCATCTGGAACTGGGGCGATACCCTCTATCCCAGCGCCATTGCCGAACGCTTCATCGGGCAGAAGCAAGGACTCTACCCGCTTTCGGAAGAACCTGCTGAAGATGCGCGGCTGGAAGCCACCCAGCGCGATCGCGACATGCTGCAAGAGGCAGTTGAGCTAGGCCACGCGGCCGGCTTAAAGGTGATTCCCTGGTTTGAATTCGGCTTTATGGCCCCGGCGGATTCGGAACTGGTGCGGCGTCATCCCGACTGGATTACTCAGCGGGCCGACGGCACTCAGATCAAGCAGGAGGGCAACGATGCCCGCGTTTGGCTCAATCCCTTTCACCCCGAGGTCCAGCGGTTTATGCTGCTGCTGGTGGATGAGGTGATGCGCCGGTATCCGGTGGATGGTTTTCAGGTAGACGATCACATGGGTTTGCCGGTCGAGTTTGGCTACGATCCGGTGACGGTAGCGCTCTATCAGCAAGAACATGGCGGCAAAAAGCCCCCCGAATCGGCTCAGGATGATGCCTGGGTGCGCTGGCGGGCCAGCAAAATCGCTGACTTCATGGCCGAGGTGGCTCAGGTGGTGCGGATGCGGCGACCGGGAGCAATTGTATCTGTTTCTCCCAATCCCTACCCGTTTTCCTACGCCAACTACCTGCAGGACTGGCCTACCTGGGTCGAGCAGGGTTCTGTAGACGAGCTGATTATTCAGCTTTACCGGGACAATCTCAACCGCTTTGTCTGGGAGATGAACAAGGCCACCGCTCAGGCATCACGACGGCGAATTCCTACGGCAGTTGGCATTTTGACGGGACTCAAGGGTCGCCCGACGGCAATGGATTTAATTGATACCCAAATTAAGGCGGTGCGCGATCGCCAATATGCCGGGATTTCCTTCTTTTTCTATGAAACTGTCCTCAACATGAACCGCGAAGCGCCCCAGGAGCGGCAGGCCGCCTTGAGCGGCCTTTTCCCCAACCAGGCGCTACGACCCTAGGCAATCGTTCTAAGCAGTTGCAAAATTCACCGGATCCTGATCGCGGCGGTGGCGGGTGGGGATAGCTGGCCCTTGGCGATCGCCCGCTAGCACTGCCGTTTCCTCTAGCGCCTGCCGCAGTCGTTTAGCGGCGTAGATGGACATATCGCGGGGCACGTTGATGCGATCGCGCAGATACCGCAGGGCGGCATCGCTGCCAGCAGGGGGCGGACAGTCTTCCCCAGTCATCAGGTGAGTCAGAGCACAGCGCAGGGCTGGATCAAACAGGTCAGCAGCGGCTGGATTGACGCGAATGATATTGGCCCGGTGCTTAATTACCCGCTGCAGGGCTTCGGTGCGTGAAGTGTCTGGCTCTGCGTATTTCACGTCGGGCAGTCCTAGCCAGGGGCCGCTGTCTACCCGTTTTTGGTTCGCTGCCGTTTGCGGATCGCCGTTGGCGTAGCAGCCGCCCATCTGAGGAGGCAGGTCGTGGGCGTGGGTATGAAAGTCGCTCTGAGTACCTCGGTAGGTGGGGCGACTCTCCATCGCGTCGAACCAGTCAGAAAAACGCGGATTTTCTTCCCGTAGCGAGTAGCCTTTGTAGTAGTAGAGGCTGGCGTTCATCCGCTCAACGTAGGGGGTGAAGATGACATCAGCGGTGCTAAAATTCTCCAAAAAATAGGGGCCGGGGGTAGCAGCAAGGGCGGCTTCCACCTGAGATACTACGCTAGTAAACTGCTCCCGACTGGCCTGCTCCTGCCGCGCTGAGCGAGTGGGATAGCACAGCCACAGACACCAGGCCCGAAAAAGCTGCCGCTCTAACTGTCGCAGCGGGACAACTTGCGGATCGCTCATGCCTTTTTCTAAGGGGCCAAAAGCTTGCTCTAGGGCTAAGAGAATATCGTCGCTTTCGGTGACAAGCTGACCGTCTAGCTCAACTGCAGGCAGCATTCCAGAGGGCACTTTGCGCTTATACCAGCTCTCCTTTTTGCCGTAGCAGAACATGGTGATTTTCTCGATGCGGTAGGGAATCTGCTTTTCCTCTAGCCACAGCCAAACTTTTTGGCAGTAAGGACACCAGGCATGATTGTCGCGGTAGAGGGTGACGCGGACGTCGGCTTCGCCCTGACCGAAGAGACGCAGCGTGGCCTGGGCATTAGTGGGACCGTTAACGGTATCAATCTCAAAGTTGGTGAGGGCTGCAAGTTCTTGCCAGCTTAGGGGGGCGGTGGTTGTCGTTGTCATACTTTTTGTCTTCAGGCAGGCTCTCTTTCAAATTGTAAAGGGCGATCGCGGTCTGCACGTCTTTTTAGCACTAGCAGACTCTTGGCCCTGGTAGTCACTAGCGGTTAGCGTCTCTCTTTGGAGGGTAGGGGAACAGGTCAGGGTCAGGCACAGTAGAGCCGTACCTGAGTAGGTTGAAGTTGATGAAAGCCAGAAGAAGCAGACGGATATTTTCTCTAGGGACCAGCCGCAGGTTATTCAGCTTGATTGCATTGCTTGTCTGTCTGACGCTGATTTTTCAGGGAAAACTGGTTTCCGCTCAGATAGCCCCGTCTCCCCAGACGCCGCCAGCCTCTGCAAGCGAACCGGCTGAGCCAGCTCCTAGCAGCCGCAGGCTAAGAGTAGGTCTTAGCCCCATGCCGCCTTTGGTCATTAAGTCGGGCAGCGCTGAAACAGAAATTGACTGGGACGGCATTGGCGTTCACCTGTGGCGGGAAGTAGCCTACGAACTTGACTTAGATTATCAATGGCAGGAGTTTCAGAGCGATCAGGCGATCGCCCAGCTTGAATCAGGCAACCTCGACGTTGCCTTGGTGACGGCGACAGCGCCGAGAGAAGTCCAGGTAGACTTTACCCAGAGCTACTTTACCGACACCCTGGGAGTTATCAGCCGGCGACGGCAACGACTTTGGGAGATTGTGAGAGCTGTCGTGTCCTTTCAATTTTTGAAAATCTGCCTGTGGCTGTCTCTAATTTTGATAGTTGTCGGTTTACTGTGCTGGCTGCTGGAAAACCGCTCTAATGAAGACATGTTCAACCAGTCACCGGCTAAAGGGATTTGGGATGGCTTCTGGTGGGCTGGGGTAACGATGACAACGATTGGCTACGGCGATAAAGCGCCTAAAACGATTGGAGGTCGCATTTTAGCCCTGCTTTGGATGTTGGTAGCAATGGGCCTCACTGCAAGTCTCACGGCTTCAATTACTTCAGTTTTGGTGCTGAATCAGGGGATTCAGCCGTTGCAGGTACAGCAGCTACGAACGATGCAGGTGGGAAGTCTAGCGGATTCTGCAGCAGCTCGCTATCTGCAACAAGAGCAGATTCAGTTCCAGCCGTTTTCCAACCCGGAGGCGGGTTTGGAGGCGATTAATCAAGGCCGCATTGATGCTTTTGTTTATGGTACAGCTACGCTGCGAACGCTGAATCGCAATGCGTTTCAAAAGCGACTCCAAGTCGAGGATACGGGCGTCCAAATGAGTCAGTATACGTTTGCCGTGGCGAATAACTCACCGCTGCGAGAACCCCTGAGTCGCCAGATTTTACAAGAACTGAGCGAATCGGACTGGCAGTCTATGCTACAGCGCTATTTGCCAGAATCTTGAACTAGGGGAACCCTTCAATCACTCGCTGTAAGTCCTAAACTTGTCTATTTCGACCCCAACTAGGGCATGTCGAAATTCTGGAGCGGCTCGTAGAGGTTGGCATAAAAGAATTCCCAATTCTGTCATTAAGTAGGCACTTTGAGGAGACTCAATTCCGATTTCACTGGTATTTCGCTGATATTGCTAGAACAGATTCAGCACTACCAGCTCTTGTCAATACCCTAGAAAATGTCCGTTTGGCACCGGCATTTGCGTTCGCTGGAGAGTATCTAGTTCACTCGCTCAAAATACGGGGCAAACAACTGCGCCTTACTTTCATCTGAACCGTATTCTGCTGATAGGCTGAATACTCATGCCATTGAAATAGATTTCAGGTACTTGTATCAAGCTATTTGACTCTTTCCCAGCCATTTTGAACTCTTACTAGCGCTGCTTTATATCTCTTAAGGGTGAACAGCGGTATAACGACAAAACTCACCGAGCGGTACCTTGTTAAGCAACTTTTTGAATATAGAATGACCCAGGTTCTCGTTCAGGTGATAAGAACGGCGCAGCCGCTTTAAATTCTTCATAATGATTATGATGTAGAAAATTTAGAGCACCGATAATTCTCCAATTGGCGTTGTGTGAAAGAAATGCTTCAAGAAGATATTGTTCGTTCCAAAATTTAACCTCGTTGGTCAACCACTCCTTTGGATAATTCTTGGGAGAAAAGATATCGTGAATGTGAACGATCACACCTTTATTGAGGGACGGCAGCAGTTCGAGATATTCAAAAAGAACATCACCCTGCGGGCGTATGATGTGTGACGAATCAATAAACAAGATATCATTTTCTTTTAGTTGAGAAAAGAATGACAACTCTACTTCTTCAACTCTTTTCCTGATTACAGACACTCCGGCTTCCTCAAGCCAAGGCATTTCATAAGGTTCAATACAACAATGATTGCATTTGTAACTTGGATCTTCTTCATGATTTTTGTTGATAGCCTTAACTGCCATTAGAGTGGAGTTTCCGCTACCCACCTCGAAAATTCTATTTGGTTTAATGGCGCGAATTATCTGATACCAATACTCAGCATCTCCTGACTCAAATGCGCCGTTGTTTAAGTGAAATTCCAAGGTTTCTTGTTTCGTTTTTGGAAGGCTTAAGAGTTCCTGGGAAAATGTAAATGACCCAAGCATTTTCAACTGCCCTAGAATGTTCCAGTTTATTCCTTGCAAATTTCTGTCTTGGGCGAAATCTAGTCTTGGATTCCGATTATCAAATTGTGGTTCGAAGTAATGATCGCGAATTGGGAATACACCTACATTCATCAATGCACCTCTACAGAGCGGCAACCTCTGTACGCCGACTTTGCGAATGCTTTTCAATAGCCATGCGGCTGGATAAACGAGCGGCAGCAACATTATGTCCACTACGGGTAAGGAAAGCAGTTTTTTAATCAAATTCTTCACTGGTTCTCCTGTGTGTGTCTTTGTACGCCTAACTATACATTCAATGCCAGGTCTGATGAACAATATCTCCGCCACCGGACTTATCCTGCATCTACACTTATGACTCAACCTCATTCGCCTCGTCTGCTAGATCAAGTACGGTAATTTATCTGACTCAAGCATTTCAGTTTAAAAACCGAAAAATCTTACGTTCACTACATTCGAGATTTCATTCTTTTCTATAACAAGCGCCATCCAAAAGATATGAGGGTCGATAAAATTTGAGCGTACTTATCGCATTTAGCGACAAGCGACAGGTAGCTGCCTCGACCCAAACCATAGCAGCATTAAGTGCACTATTGTTCTTCTGTAAACAGGTCTTGTAAGTTGAGCTGCCTTACATTGACGACATTGAACGCGCAAAGCGTACCGAACGTTTACTCGTCGTTTTTACCCAGCATGAAGTCAAACAAATCTTGGCCTACTTAGATGGTGTTCACCATCTGACTGTTAGCTTGCTCTATGGCAACGGTATGCGCTTGATGGAATGCCTATGTTTGCGGATAAAAGATGTTGATTACACATTTGCTAGAAAACGGTTATGACATCCGTACAGGACAGGAATTGCTAGGACATAAAGATGGCAAGACTACGATGATTTACACTCACGTACTCAACCGAGGGGGGCGCGGCGTGAAAAGCCCTTTAGACGCATAGCTTCACATCACTGTTGACGCCGATCGCCCAATATTCTAAACTTGCTCATTAAGCTGTGGCAGTCTAAATGTTACAGCCGTTCACACAGACTCAAAAACCTAGCGGCCCCTGAAGGTGCGGCAAACACCGACAGGAGCCTGAACCCCCCAAACTGGGTAGCAGTTCGGGCAGGTCTAGGGGCGATTTTACCCTTAGCCACCCTACTTTGCGCTGCAATTTTGTGGGGTGGCTATGTTTTTGGATTCTGGGGATAGGGAAAGGCGGGAGAAAAGTCAGAAGTTAGAAGGCAAAGGGCAGAAATTAAGCGGCGGGGTGATACAGGCTGAGCGCCTTTCACTTCATCGTTCTGCTTTCATCCTTCATCCTTCATTTTCCGCCTTCCCCTCCCAGACTCAAACCTAAAAGAGGGAAAAATCATGTTTCAAGAAAGCCACGTCAGCGATCGCCCGTCCTGCGCGATCGCCCCGCCTGCTCATGAATCATCTGACTCTGGCGATCAGGTGCGCATTCTCATGTATGGCCCCTGGCCCTGCGTGCGGCTAGAGATTCACCGCCTGCACGTGCTGGGCTATGCCGAAGCGATCGCCTGGAGCAAACCGATGCCCACCGATCGCCCTGGTGAAGTAAAGGTCATCCTCACCAAGCGCTGCCGCCTCGACTAGGCAATTGCAGTCGCTGCTGACGGGAGCTGCCAGCATAGCTTGCTCACAGCTCCATCTCATTTTTTCCCTAACCGTTTTGCCCAAAGGCAAGGGAGTGTGAGCGTCTCGCTCACGATCGGCAACACCGGGTTTATCCCTTGATTCAAGCAATCCTCAAGGTGTTGAGGAAAACCGACGCGGCTGGCACAGAAATAGTAGGCTGAGGCTGATCGCTATGGCTACTGCTACATGTCCGAATCTATTGATGAGCCACTAGAACCTCCCAGTCAACGACTTTGGCAACTGGCTCAGCTGTTTGCCAAACTGGGCACCATCGGCTTCGGCGGCCCCCAAGCTCATATTGCAATGGCTAACGATGAAGTGGTAGTGCGGCGTCATTGGCTGACGCCAGAGCAGTTTACCGAAGGGCTGGCCGTTTGCGAGATGCTGCCGGGGCCAGCCTCGACCCAAATGGGCATCTATATTGGCTATGTCCGGGCTGGACAGCTCGGCGCTCTGGTGGCTGGGTTCTGCTTTATTGCCCCCGCTTTTTTGATCGTGGTGGCTCTGGCTTGGGGCTACTTTCGGTTTCAGAGCGTGCCGCAGCTAGAAGCTATCTTTCTAGGAATTTCGCCCGTCGTCACCGCGATCATCTTGGCCTTTTGCTGGAAGCTGGGCAAGAAGTCAATCCGAGACTGGCGACGGGGTGCGATCGCGATCGCGGTTTTTCTGATCACCAGCTTCACCTCTCTCAGCGTTCTGATCCAGTTCATCATCGCCGGACTTTTGGGGATTTACTGGTTTCGTCCTAACGGGGGAACTAGCCAGTTCAAAGGCTGGCTGCTGCCGCCGCTGCCTTTACTATTGACCCCAACCCCGGCTGAGAGCCTAACCTTAGCCAGCTTTTGGGGCATAGAGCGGATTGGTGACTTCTTTCTGCCACTGACGTTGTTTTTTCTCAAGGTGGGCAGCTTTATCTTCGGCGGTGGCTTGGTGATTATTCCGCTGCTGGAGTTTGAGGTAGTCGAACAGCTCCACTGGCTCACCCGCACCGAGTTCATCAACGGCGTGGCAATTGGCCAGCTTTCCCCAGGCCCGGTGGTATTAACGGCAGCTTTCGTGGGGTATAAAGTGGCCGGAGTTTTGGGGGCGCTGACGGCAGCGATCGCCATTTTCACGCCCTCTTTTGCCTTCATCATGCTGGCGGCTCCCCTGCTGCTGCGCATTCGTCAGAACCAGTGGATCCGCGCTTTTCTGCAGGGAGTGACGCCTGCGGTGCTAGGGGCGATCGCCGCTGCCGCCATTCCTTTAGCCCAGGCTGCCCTCGATCAGCCGACGCTGACTTATGCCATAGTCGCCGCCCTGATCGGCATCGCTGCTGGCGTAGCTCTAATTCGCTATAAAGTACCCACCTGGCAGCTTGTTCCTCTAGGGGCTGTCCTCGGCCTGCTGGTTGTCAACTTTGTCGGCTAATCCGTTAGGTGGAGCGACAGCAGGAAAGCTAATATCCTGAATCCCTGTGAGTCCGCCTAGCTTAATCATCACGGCTTATTCAATAGATTTTTTACCGGACGTAGGAAGCGCCGTTGATATCAATTGTAGTGCCTGTGGCATGGGGGGCGAGGCCGGAGGCGAGGAAGGCCGCGACATTGGCAACATCCTGGGGGGAGGCGATCGCCCCTAGCGGAATATTTTGGGTGAGGGTATCTTCGCCGTATTTTTGAATGAAGTCTGCTGCCATTTCGGTGCGTACGAAGCCAGGGGCGATCGCGTAGGCCAGAATATGGTCACGGCCATAGCCACGGGCAATGCTGCGGGTGAGGGAAATCACGCCACCTTTAGACGCCGCATAGTGCATATATTCGGGATCATCGCCGCGAAAAGCGGCGCGGCTGGCAATGTTGATTAGGGTACCGCCGCCCTGAGCTTGAAAATGACGGATCGCTTCCCGGCAGAGATCGGCTACGGCAATCAGATTCACCTGCAGCGTTTTTTGCCAGGCTTGGGACCAAATCGCAAAGTCGTCATCAACATCGGCAGCGGGAGCAACGCCAGCCGCAGGGGCGATGCCAGCATTATTTACCACGACATCAACTCGGCTCTGCCAGGCGATCGCGGCCTGCCAAAGAGCTACTGCCGCTCCTGTCTCAGCTAGGTCGGCCTGAACCAGGTGAGACGAGCCAATGGCGCTAGCTGTCCGTTCAGCCCCTGCCTGATCGTGCCCGTAATGAACAATCACGCTTGCGCCTGCAGCGCCCAGGGTGCGGGCGATCGCAGCGCCAATGCCCCGCGAAGCCCCAGTTACGAGAACAACTTTGCCAGATAGGTCAATCATGATGCAGCTCTAAAAAACTAGATTTTATAGTCTCCCAGAGAATTGTCCAATTAGCCGATCTGATTCGGCCTGATAGCGCTTACACCAAAGCCGGTTTTTGCTCCAAGACCGCCTCGTAGATGCGCTCTAGGGCGCGGGTCTGACGATAGCGATTGAAATTGTTTTCCATATGCGATCGCCCTTGCTGACTAAAGTGCTGCCACAGATCGTCTTCTTGCAGCAGCTTCACCAGGTAGCTGGCTAAGCCTTCCCAGTCATGCTCTTTAACTAAAAATCCTGTCTCGCCGTGGATCACCGCCTCTGGAATCCCCGCGTGATAGGTACTGGCCACTGGCAACTGCATCGCCTGCGCTTCTAGCACCACGTTGGGTAAGCCTTCCGAATCGCCTGCTGGCGTCGTGACGCTGGGGGCCGCCAAAACTCGCGCCCGGTTCATCCAGTCTCGCACCACGGGCTGAGGCTGCACGCCCAGAAAGCGATAGCGCTTGAGGTGCTGGCGGGCGAGTGCTTCTAGAGATGCGCGTAGCGGCCCGTCCCCAATGAGTACCAGTTCTGCTTCTGGATACACGGCCTGCACCTTGCTCATGGCCCGAATCAAATCGTCACAGCCCTTTTTGGGGGCTAGCCGCCCCACAAACAGCACCGCTGACTCCCGTGGCAAGGACGGATCAGGGTTGAACTGGGAAATATCGACGCCGTGGTAGTGGGCCTGAACTCTATCTGCCGGAAAGCCCTGCTCCAGCAGCTTGTCTCGGATGAACTTGGAAACGGTGAGGAATTTCTGAGCGCTCTGCTTGAGGCGATCGCGGCGCTGATAGTAGAGCCAGTGGTTGAGAGAATCGAAGCGGGCTTGCTTGGCATCAACCGTAGCATCGGCCCCCCGGTAATGAACGATTAAAGGGACTCCCAGCGATCGCATCAGCGGCATTAAGAGTACGCCACTGAGGCCAAACTGGGCGTGAACTAGCGCCGGATTGACCTGACGCACCTGCTGATAAAAGGCCGCGTCTTTGCCCGTCAGCTTGAACATCAGCTCGCGCATTTTGCCGGACTGGCTGCCAGCGTTGATCACAAAAGTTCTCTCTTCTGGCAAAGCTAGGCCTTCTACTCGCCGCGATCCGGCATAGTAAGCGGTGAAGGCTTCTAAACTTTCTGCCTGAGCCCGCACAAAAGTCTGAGAAGGGGGCAGCAGCAGGCTGCTAAACATCAAAACGTTTCTCACGCAGATACCTCGTCACGATTTAATTTTGCACTGAGTTCCGCAGACAGGGGCTGACTGGGAGTCGTTGCTGCCGCAGCCGACTGAGATAAACCGGCAGGAGTCCCAGCTGAAGGAGCTGGCAGGTTAAGTAGCTGCCGATAAAGGCGATCAAACTGCTGCCCTTTGCTAGTCCAGCTAAAGACGTGCTGCACGCGCTGGCGGCTGGCCTGACTCAGGCGCTGCCAGGTATCAGCCTCCTGGGCTAAGCAGGACATGGCAGCCGCCATGTCTTGCACAGCTTGGACCGGATTCTCGGCGGGTACCTTAAAGCCTGTCTCAGCCGTGACCTGTAAGGCCGGGCCACCCTGGTCTAAGCAAATCACTGGACGCCCCGCCGCCATTGCCTCGGCGCAGACCAGCGCCCCTGAATCGTGCAGGCTGGGATGAACCAGGACTGAGCAGTCAGCCAGCTTTTGCAACGTCTCTGCGCGAGATAGCTTGCCCCAAAACTTGACCCGCTCACCAATGCCTAAGTCTTGGGCTAGCTGTCTGAGGCGATCGCGCTCTGGGCCATCGCCCACGATCCAGTAAGTAACTTCAGGGGATAGGTCTGCCTGAGCAAAGGCTTGCAGGCCGAGGTGAAACCCTTTCCAATGCAGCAGGCGGCCGATACTGATCAAGCGAGGTTGGGCAGGCGGAGGCAGTTCAGCCAAGGGCGATAAGTCTGATGCTGAGAGTCCTAGCTGCGACAGCACCTCAACCCGCTCGGCTCCCAGACGCCGCAGGCATCTAGCAGTGTCTTCGGTGGTAGCGTAGGCGATCGCGCTGCGCCGCGCCGTTATTCTCAGAAAAGGGTCCAGTTCGCTGATCCGGTGAATGCCTTCCCGCAGCAGTTCATAAATTAAGCTACGCTGGCTCAGCTCTGACCAAAAACCACGCGGGGTTGCCTCACCGCCGCCCACAGGCCCCCAGACAAAGGGAACCGGCAGCAGGCTCAAAAAGCTGGGACTCCAGTAGCGAACATAGGTGACATGGTGGGCCAAGTCAAAGCCAATTTCTGAATGCAGACGACGGGCTAAGCGATAGGCAATGATTTGCCAAAGATAGTAGTGTAAATGCACCAGCTTCTGACCGCGATTCAGCTTTTGCAGCCACTGCGGCAGATCACAGTAGAGAACCTGCAGGTTGTTGTTGGGATGTTTAGCAAGCTCAGCCGCGATCGCTGGCTGGTTGTTCGCCCGCGTCAGCACCCAAACCTGGTGCGTCTTCGCCAGTTCCTGTACCAAATGCCAGCCAATTCCCGGTTCAGAACCTTCGTGGGGTCGGCAGGCATAAGCCGAAATTAAAATCTTTAAGGCCGTCACAGATTTCTTCTCCTACTGCGCTGTCGTGAATGCTGCCACATCCACCAAAAAGTCCGCCGCCGCAGCGGGCGTGTACTGCGACATGACCGCGAGAGACTGCTGGCCCATTTCAGAGACTAAGGCTGGATTATCAATGAACTGTCGCATCCGATCGGCAAAGACCTCGGCATCACGCGGATCAAATCGATAGCCATTCCCACCGTCCTGAATGAGCTCAGAAGCTCCTGCCAGCGTCGAGCAGAGAATGGGCTTACCCAGTACCATTGCCTCCAGCACCACCATGCCCCAGGTGTCTTCCAGAGTCGGTAGAACAAACACGTCTGCCTGACTAAAGTAGCTGCCAAGCTGGTCATAATCTACGCGGCCCAGCCACTGTACCTGCTCATTCAGATTTTGCTCTGTGCAAAAAGTCTGGAGTTCCTCGCACTGTTCCCCATCTCCCACAATCCAGACGCTGTAGTCGTAGTACCCCTGCTCTGCTAGCTTGACGCAGGCCTGCAGCATGAGCTGTACCCCTTTGCGCGGCTTGACGCTGCCGACAAAGATGAAACAGGGGCGTTTGGCCGGAGCCGCGATCGCTACCGTTTCAGATTCTGCCAGGGCATCGGCTGCCGGAACCTCGTAGGGCTGCACAAACACGCCATCTTCCGGAGCGTGCAGCAGCTTAACTAAGTAATCCCGGCCGGCCTGACTATTAGTAATGCAGGCATCCGCCCATTTCACCATCTGCTGTCGCAACTGCAGTCGCATAGGCGAATTGCGATAGTCAACGCCGGGAGAGCTACCCTCATAAGCAATCACCACCTTCCAGCCGCCAATCGGCTTGGCCAGCAGGGCCAGCAGCGTCCACATACCAAAGGAATTAGAAAAAATTACTTGGGGCTTAAACTGCAGGAGACGGTTGACGATATTGAGCGGTAAAAACGTAAAGTTGGAACCGTAGCTCGTTTTAGACTTGAGCAGCGGGATAATTTTGCGCTTGCCGACAACATCGACCGCAAAGCTATCTTCCAAGCCGGGAGCATAGCCGCGCCAGTTGGCTGCAAATGCCTTCATGTCCGGAACGCGCTGCGCTAGCTGACTGAGCATCGGATGCCAGTAGTAGAAAGCAGAGGTCAGTAACCAGGCAATGCGGGGGCTGCTCATTAAAACCTATCCTGATAGCTGGCGGAATGAAAAATTGACAATAAGTTGAGAAGGGTCTAAATATGCGGCTCAACGTCATGCTCATTCTTTCACCGGCTACAGAAAACCCACAAGAGAGCTTTTGCAGAAATTGCTAAAGCTTTAAGAATGTCTGACAGTTTTTAACCCTTCACAAAGCCGCTGCCATACCACTCTGACTTTTCCTAACCAGGAAGCCCCAATTGCTGATAGGAGGCATTCGCGATCGCGTAGGGTAGCAAAGCCTTGCAGGCGGTAGATTAGGCTGCGCTTTTCCTCTGTATTCTTCAGGTTACATAGCCCCCTACACAATGCCAAATCTCATTACGATGTCCTAGCAAAAACCTGCAGCTTATAAAGCGTTTCAGCATCCCCCCAAAAACTGCGGGACTTCATCTCAAGAACTTCACTGCTTTCAATCCAGGTTCCTCCTAGTTCTGCCACGACAGGCTGTAAAGCCTCTGGATCAATAATTAGTATAGATACCTGCTCTTTCTCGAAATCGGGCATAATGTATTGGAGGTATGTAGGCAAAATGACGGTCGATGCGGTCTGCTTAGCGGCATAATAGCTGACATAATCAGAATAGACCCAGCTATTAGCGGGTACATTTTTCTCGACAAAGGATTCGACTACAGAATAGTTTCTTGCTTCCCACTCGTTGACAATACCTAAGAGCTGATCTGGCAGTCCCCTCAGGCAAGCTGTTAGCAGCATCAACGAGGTCAACAATAGCAACCATCTTTTCTGTTTTAAGGGAAATTCTGATAAAGATATTGCATCAATCTCAGCGCAAATACAAATAGAGAGCGGTATGAATGCCATCCAGCTATAATAAATCGGGTACTTGCTTAGCAAAAACATGATAGTGGGCACCCCAAGGCTGAGGCTAATGCCAAATAGCAAAACGTAAGAAATCTTTTGAGTGCTAAACAGTGCTCGATAGGCAGCAAGAATACAGGCCGTTACAAATAGAATGCGAAAGCTAGGGTCTGCTTTGACACCCGAAAATCGAGTTGCGGCGGTGCTAGCATTGACTTGAAATGAGGCTATAAAGTCAGGTAGGACACCGTGAAGCTGATAAAAAAGTAGTAAGCCTGCTACCCCAAGCGTCATTCCCATCAAAATAGCTATAAAGTTCTTCCAAAAAGGGCGATGGAATAAAAAGATTGTCCCTCCTAAAATCGGGATATAAGGAATTAACTGTATGCCTGAAAACGGAACAAAGAAGCTGATAAATACTAAAAGAGAGTAACGTGCGCGAGAGGAATGAATGGAAGAACTCAGGAACAAAAGGGAAACTAAAAGTATGCATAGGCAGTCATAGCGTACGCTTCTAAAGTTGAAAGTGATACCGCTGCCGCAGAGCAAAATGACTACAAGTACTATGCGGTTAAGCGATCGCTTAATTAGCTGAAAACGCTGAACTGCTAGCCAAATAATAATAACGCTGCCAACTATCAAAAAGTAGTTCAAAGATCTCACTTCTACGAGGCCAAAGCCAAGCAGTCGCATCCACAAATACAGAAGAAAAGAAAATAGAGGGGCATTACCCGCCCAAAATTCGTCTTGGGTTTGTACGTACCAAGCCGCTGAGGTAAAACCTCTGCTAAAAAACAGATTAGCGGCGGGATCAAGTAGCTGAACTTCGTCGCGCCAGACAATAGGCCATTTTGAGGAAGCTACAATTCCAACAATTAAAAAACCAGTTAAAAGCAAGATTAGGCAAGCGACTTCACGAGAAAAAAGCTTGCGAATACTTATACTCGACATAGGATCAAGCTCCCAATTTAAGCCGAAGCCTTTTGATAGCTAAGCCTGAAAGTGAAGCAAACAAGTTTGTCTGGCAAACTGGAAATCGGTTTTAACTACTTATAAACGACATTGCGAGATTCTCTGTCTTTGACCATGAAATTGCTTTGAACTTCTTCCTGAATAAAATAGAGTGGAGAACTCTTGACCTCATATAATAGCCGAGCCATATACTCGCTAATAATGGAAAAGACAAAGAGAATCAGGCCAAACATAATAGAGCTTTGAAAAGAGATAGCGGCCCAACCAGGCACAACGTCAAAAAAAGCTTTATTTGTTAGGATATAAAGCAAATAGATGAAGTTTGTCAAAGCACCGATCATTGATATAGCCCCTACTAAGCGTAGCGGTCTGACCGAATTGGAAGTAATCATTAGGACGCACTCGTTTAGAAGACATAGCGCATCCCGATGGCGTTCTGAACGACGGCGAGAAATTCTGCTGTACTTTAATGTATTAACTTTATCTCTAGACTCAGAATACATACTCAAAACGCGCAAATATCGATAGGTTCCCTTAATCTTGAGCAGGGCATTTAATGATGGGCGTGTAAGAGCAATAAAGTGCGTAGATTGATAGATATGAGGTCTCTCAAGCAGCAGTTTACAAATACTGTAGTAGAAGTTGTAGGCTAACCAGTAAAGGATTGAACGATCTTTGAAGACATCCCGTTTGCCGACAACGACACCGCTACAGGCTTCTGCTCGCCGGACAAATTCCGGAATCAGAGCTGGCGGATCGCAATCTGGTCTCAGTACTACAATTATGTTGCCAATTGCCTGCTCCAAACCGCAAGCAATTGAAATTTCCAACCCAAATTTTCTAGAAAGCCGTACATAGCGGATACAGTCTATAGACTTTCTTATTTTCTCAAAGAGCGATCGCGTGTGATCCTGAGAGCAGTTATCAACCAGGATTATTTCATAATTGCTATAGTTACGCATGACTACATCAGCAATGTCGTAAACTGCGTCCTCAAGGATGTCGCCATCCTCAGCAATAGGAACGACAACAGATAAAAACGTATTTTCTTTCACAATTATCTCCTTTTTAACTTTGTGCTAAAGCCGTCTTAATTATTTCAACTGCCGAGATATTAATGGTGCGTAGTCAACGCTTCGTCTAATTCAAAAATGTTATCAATTTTTCCACCAAGAACAGAGATAACTTTAGAATTTAAAGCATTTTCTTTAAATAGAATAGGACGGCTATCATCGCCGTCGCTACGAGGCAAAATTGTCTTTGTTTCCCAAAGAGACCCGCGATAAACACAGTTAGCTAAAGAAGGTAAATATCGAACTGCGTCCTTAACCATGCGGTTGAAACTGCTCTTTAAAGGAAACTCAGGCTGATGCGATCGAAACGTTTGAAGAGGCCCCGTCTCTCTCCAGTCATAGTGAGGCGTATAGCTAACATGACTAAATGTCGATAGACCCTTATCAGGAAACGGCATAACTGAAAAAAAAGGGCCGCACATGATAGTAATGCCCAAGTGATGCAGACAGTCAGGAACTTCTACAAGAGCCATTTCTGTCGCTTCATGTTTGAGAGAAATAATTTCTAATCCACTGCGAGCTAGCAAGCTATTGAGGCTAGCATAGGTGCAGTTATAGAGATAGTCACAGAGGTACGCTTGCTTTTGCCCAGTATGACGACTTTCAACCAGCAAAGATAGTTTTTGAGATTGGCTGTTGTCATTTAGGCTTTCAACCTGAATTGCTTCTGCACCCGTTAAAACCGTGACGCTAGTACGCGCTAGCCGCAGTGCTAGTATCTCTCTGAGCTTTCTAGCATCAAATGCATATTCTTTGGCTAAGAATACATCTTCAATATAGTCATGATTAAATAGCTTTTTGATCCGAGGCGGAGCAACTTTAGCGTCTGCGCCAATCCGCTGACAGAAATTGTAGAACTGTTTTGCTGTTACCTGCGATCGCTGAGAAGCTAAAGCGTAGACCTTCTCAAAGTCATTGACAACAGATTCGGAAAACTCTTGAATAAAGCGGGGAAAATTTACCCTAGATCTCAGCGCTGTCAGCAGGCTCCTGGGATAGTGATATCCGTTGTGAATTCTAGCCTGATTGTTATAGGAAGCACGCAACAGCAACTCATCTTCACGCTCTATGATTAGAATCTTAGCGGCTGGGGCTATCTCGGTTAGCTTGAGCGCTAAATAACATCCGTATGCGCCTCCACCGACGATAATGTGACTATAGCTCATCGCTTTAACTCAACGTTTGACTAGTTCTAAATCGGCTAAATCTAGAGAAGTTATTGTAGACGGCTGTTATAAGCATTGGAGCGTAAGTTTGCCGCATATTTTTGCTTACGGGCTTTTAAGAAAGCCTTTCTTTCTTGTCTCAGCCGCTCGATATCAGCTAAATATTCCAAGATCAGACTAATTAGACGTGATGAAGAGCGTGAGTTTTCAGGATCGTCAATCCAGTGAACGGGTAAATCGACAATCTCTGCACCTAGCCACTCGGCGCGAACTAAAAGCTCAGTTTCAAAAAACCACTGATTAGAGAACTCGAACTGACTAGCAAGCTGCTCATAAAAGCTTTTTTGGATAAACTTAAAGCCGCACATCCCGTCGGTAAATTTGACTCTTAGATTTACCCGCAGCCAAAAGTTAAAGCATCTTGAAATAATTTCGCGCAGCAGAGTTCGCTTTTCGACTTTTGCGCCTCGTTTCAAGCGGGAACCTGTAATCAGCAAGGGTTGCTCGTTTTGGATCAAGTCATAGACCTGTTTGAGGTGCTTTAAACTGGTCGACAGATCAGCATCCATAAAGCCAACATAGTCAGCCTGACAGACCGACCAAGTCGCCTTTAAAGCTCGTCCTACTCCCCGCTGATTCAATCTCACGTAGCTGACCTGTGCAAATTGTTCTTGCAGAGCTAGGCCAATTTCTTCCGTTCGATCGGTAGAACCATTATCAGCAATACAGATTTTGTAATTGACAATCTGGCTGTCATGACAGAATTTTAGGGTTTTGACGACAGTTGCCTCTAGCTGTTCTTCTTCGTCTAAAACCGGAAATACGATGTACAAGCTTTGGCTGGAGTCCATAGTGCCATACCCTCTTCCTTTTTAACTTCCACTTGATTTGCAGTTTCCGTGCCAGTCAGCAAACAACTTTTGTCAATGAAGCTGCCGTTAGAACCGGGCCAGTTCTTGAGCTGACTGCTGGGTAATCTCAATTAGTGACTCACTGACGAAGTCAATCTCGGCTGCCGTCATTTCAGCAAATAGGGGCAGAGAGAGTTCTTCCTTGGCTAGCTGTTCAGCTACGGGAAAGTCTCCAACCTGATAGCCGAAGTCTTGGTAAGCTGGCAGCAAATGGACGGGCGTAGGATAGTGAATGTTGGTTTCAATCCCTCTTGCCGCTAGCTGCTGCTGCACCTGATTGCGATTACGAATACGGGTAGCGTATAGGTGATAGGCATGATCAGCGTCGGGCCTCACCGCGGGGCGAATAATTGTGCTATCAGCTAGACGCTCATCGTATCGAGCGGCCCAGCTTCGGCGTAGGTCAGTCCAATGCTGAAGATACTTGAGCTTGACGGCTAGAACAGCGCCATGAATAGCGTCCATGCGGTAGTTGTAGCCTTTGCGAACGTGATTGTACTTACCGTCTTGGCCCCAGTCCCGATAGATACGCACTTCACGGGCATACTCTGCATTTTGAGTAACGACCATGCCCCCTTCACCACAGGCCCCTAAATTTTTACCGGGATAAAAGCTGAAACAGCCCAAGTCCCCCAGCCTGCCGACTGGTTGACCGCGATACTGAGCCAAATGAGCTTGGGCACCGTCCTCAATGACAAGGAGATTGTGTCGCCGGGCGATCGCTAAAATAGGATCCATATCTGCCGGTTGACCATAGAGATGAACCGGAATGATAGCTTTAGTTTTATCGGTAATAGCAGCTTCTAGTTGGGTCGGATCGAGAGTGTAGGTGTGGGGGTCTATATCGACAAGAACTGCCCGTGCCCCGGTATAGCCAATCGTGGCGGCTGAAGCCACAAAGGTCATCGGGACGGTAATGACTTCGTCGCCAGGACCAATATTGGCTGCTAGCATGGCTAGATGCAGGGCGCTGCTGCCAGAGTTAACCGCGATCGCATGGGCGACGCCTAACTTAGCAGCAAAAGCTTCCTCAAAAGCCTCTACTTCTGGCCCCAAAACAAATTGGTTACTGTCTATAACCCGCTTGATCGCTGCATCAATTTCAGCTCGAATGCTTTGATTTTGAGCGCTTAGATCTAGAAACTTGACTTTAGCCATATGCTTTATTACTGAAGAAAAGAGTTGTTTGTAAAACGTAAGCTGACGTACTGATGTCTGATTTATTTCTCGATCGCTAATTTTGCAGACTTCGCGTTAATGATTTATTTTTTGAGCAGAACCGCGATGACGCTGATACCAAGTTGCAGCAATGACTAAAAGGCTGATAAGTATGAGCGCGCAGGTTAAAGAAAAAAGATTGCCTGCTTTAAAGGCGGCTGCACTTGAACTTCCCAACATGACAAAAGGAAAAAGACCTGGTGCCGTTCCCAAGAGAGTACCCATCATGTAGTCCTTAAAGCTGACTGATGTGAGTCCGGCTGCAAAGTTAAACAGTCCATAAGGAACGATGGGCAACAACCGAATCGCAAAAATATAAGGAAGCCCACCCCCTTTAATCTCGTTATCAACTGATTGCCAGTAGCCTGCCAGTCTCTTGGCAACTATTTCACGTCCAACTGTGCGGGCAAAAGCAAACGAAAGGACAGCCGCAATCAGCGCTCCCATTGTTGTCCAGAAAGTGCCTAGCCAGGGGCCAAAAATGAAGCCGCCCGCTAAATTAAGCGGTGTTGAGGGCAGAACGAAGAGGGTTAGTAGGGTGTAGCTGGTCACATAAAAAACTGGTGCCCAGGCTCCGGAATTCTCTAGCCATGACTGAATTTGAGACTGTTCAATGCCGCTCATTAAGTAGAGGCTAACAACTGTTATAAACGAGCAGGCAAACAAAATTATAAAAGCTACTTTCTTAGAACATTTCATACAGGAAATTTTCGCCTATAACGCCCGTAGATAGAAACTCTTTGCTGATAGTTATTGACAAAGCCATGCTTTGAATAAGTTTTGCTAAAGTTTTGCTTCTAGGAGAGTGTTTTCACGTAGAAAAGAGGTTTTGTTCGTACCGCTATACCAGTAAAAACCCAAAAAAATCCTATCTTGAATATCCCAAAGCCGAATCTACGTCACTGCAGGTTCATCGATACTTTGAATAAGAAGGGGAACTTTAAAGATAAAGCAAAGTTGTAGTCTCATCTTCAATAACTTGTCCTATAGTCAACTTTGCAAACAATAAAGTTAGCTTTTTTTCAGCAGTTTTTGTTGCCAGCTTAGCCGCGAGCTAATAGCCAAGACTGCCGTACCTAAACTGGCTATCAAACTCACTATCTGCCCAGTTTTTTCCTCTGGCAAAGTATTAAACACCACAGATACGCGGTGTTTACCGGCTGGGACAACCAACTGTAATAGACCTAGTTCAGAAGCTTTTGTGGGTAGCGATTGATTGCTATTAAGTAAGCTGGCGTACCATCCTGGATAATAAAACTGACCCAAAGTGACTTCGGTTCTAGTAACAGCATCACTTTGAAATAAGAGCTTTCTGGGCTGCCACTGCTCCACTGTAATTTTTGCTGCGGCTGAGTCGGTTACTGCCTGAGGCGTGCGATCGCTCAGCGCTTTGAGCCTATTGTGATCTAGGGCAATCTCCTGAGGCACCCATTTGGGCGGATACCAGATAGACGGACTGATCTCAACAATATCGTTGACTCTTTGTTCAGGCGATCGCTGAAACAGGTAGTGCCTGAACGGCAGGAATCCGCTGGCGAAAACTGTACAAACTAATAGAAGGCCAATCCAAAACGGTTGCTTGAACTTGAGGAGAGTGAGCAACAAAGCTAAGAAAGCTGCCAGAGCGATAAAAGTTAGCGTTACTCGGTGTTCGCCGAGCTTAGGTTGAATAGGCAGGTAGAGCAAAATTGTTGCGAGAAAAAGGGCTGCTAGCAGTCGGGGAGTCTCTTTGAGCAACCGCTGGCGGTTAAGACAACTTGCTTGCTTTTGTATGAGCGGTATAGCTAAAGCGACAAGCGCGATCGCCGCAACGGTCAAAACAACGTTAAAGCGCCAGGGAAACTGTACCTTCTGCCAAATAGGCATTAAGAACCAAATTGGATAGCTAATTGGCAGCATCATGACCAATGAGGTGACGGCCACCGCTACCCAATAGTTAGGCTCAAACTGAGGTTTAGACTCAGCTGTTCGCTTAAGAAAAATCCAAGCTCCACAAGCAAGCCCGGCTGATAAGGCTGTCGTAATTTCTAAGTAGCGCCAAAACCTAGGCAAAGCAAACTCAGGGCCAACAAATAGAAAATTATTAGCGTATGAGTAGGTATCAGTAGCCATATTTTCTATAGGCACATAGGCCTGCGTGGTCATCGCCGGTAGCCAATAGATAGCTGCTATGCCGATTGCTAAAGTCACTGAAATAGCTAAATGAATGGCTACTTTCCAGTTCTTTCTGTTGAGAGAAAACAGAACGTACAGGATAGGTACGCCGACAAAAAGCACAAAAGTAGGTAAGTGAGTAAAAATGAGCAGTGCCAAGCTGACTGATAGCCCGACACTGCCAAACCAGGTTCCTTTAATAATTTTTAGGCTGAAAAAGAGAATTAGCGGCAGCCAGACAAAGGCCCAATACTCTGCAAAAGCAAAGCTCCGATACAGGTTGACGACCAAATGATACGGCCAAGCCATATACAAGATGGCGGCTATCAGAGCTGCGCTTTTAGCGGTAATTTCTTGCAGCCAGAGATAGGCCGTTAGCCCAGAAGCAATTAGCGCAAAAGTAGCCGATAGGTTGAGGGCGTTGACAGTGCTGCAGCTAGCCGCATCATTGCCCGAAAAATAGGAAAACAGACTGGTGACAAAGTAAGGCAAAGGGGGGTAAAAAAAGAAGTCTGGGCTGCCTAATCCTGCATTCATCCCCTGCAGCCAGCGAGGATATAGCTCTCCTTGCCAAAACTGCTCTGAGAAGCGAACGGCCCAGACTAGGTGATACCTAAAGTCATGAGCTTCTACCAAACAGCTATTAATCAGCAGTGGCAGCGTCAACAGAATGCCGCAGCCTGCAATAGCAAGCGCTGCAGTTAGAGGGCTGATTCGGTTATGGCTTTTAGAGAAACTCATGCTTCTCCTTGCAAAAGGATGGTTGAGTCAACCTGCAAAGGTGTTTCTGGCGCAAAAGCAGATCCCAAGCGTACGGCTAGCGGCGGGCCTGTCAGCTGAACCTGCATTTTCTGGCCGTCCCACTGCCAGCTAATCTGGCGGCTGCCAACTGTTAAATTCTCTATGCTCATAGGCTGTTGCAACCAGGCGGCGGGAACGCCCGCTCCGATGACAAGCTCTGGCACTGAATTCGCGGTATCGACATAGGCCAGCATGTCGAGCTGTAAGAGCAGCATCTCCGCCGCCGTCCAGTAGTGGGGGGTGACATGGGGTGGATCAACCCAGCCATAGACCTGCTGCCAGAGGCCAGAGGCATTTTCTTCCCCTTCTCCTTCCCACCAGGTATAGAGTCCGGGTGAAGCCTGGTGATGCCAGAACCAGGCTAGAGTCTGCCAAACGCGCTCAGGCTGGTCCAACAGGAGCCACTGATGGGCTTCTGCCACGGTGAAGTATGTCCAGAGAGGCGTTTCTAGCAGATTTCCTTGGCGATCGCGCTGCTGCTGCCAGCGTTTTTCTAGACCAGCTCGAAAGGCATCAGGTTGCTGAGCGGCAATTCCGGTGGGCCAGAGGCCACTGATGTAGGTGCGCTCGTTGTGGGATTCAGGGGGATGAAAGGCGCTATGCCAAGCGGTTTGCAAAGCTTCAGCCTGCGATCGCCACTGGCGTGACAGCTCTGCTTGACCAATCCGCTCAGCAAAGTCAGCTGCTCTCACGAGACCGGCATAGCTCACAGCATTGACGTACAGGACGGGGCGATGATGATCCATTCGCCCTACAATCAGGCCATTCTGAGCTGCCTCGGCTACAAGCGTCCGGTTGGGGTCGTTGCGAACCTCAGGTACGAGGGGCGCTGTTACCGGCTGGCGGATCGGTTGTTGAGCCGTCAGCATATCCGTAATCAGCCCCACTTTGCGATAGATATGCGGCCAGAGCCACTGGTCGTAGTCAGGATCTTTGAGCTGCTCGGCAATTTCAGTCAGCGACCAAATTGCCAAGCCCGGCGCATCTGCTTCAGGGCCAAACCCGCCAAAAAAGTCATTCTGAGCAAACTCATCGGTGAGCTGACGCGCTACCTCAAGCTGGCCGGACCGGGCTAAAGCAACCATTTCATAGGCACCATCTCGTAGCCACGGCAGGGGATAGTTGATGGGATCTCCTGGGCGGGGCTGGCGGTTGACCAAGCCCATTAAAATGTGGGCAGTCTGGGCCTTTAGACTGTCAACAAAGGTGCGATTGGGTAAATCAAGTTTGAGCGGCGAGGGTTCACCTGACCACTGCAGTTCCCCGGGGGGGACAGGGACGCTATCGTGCAGAGTCAGCGTCCAGCGATCGCCCTCGCCCAGGTCGAACCTAGCGTAACCCCAGCCGTCTTCGCTGCGCCAAGCTGAGGCAGTTGACTTTGCTGTAATCCAGTCGTCTAAGCCTTCTTGGCCTAAGCTAACGGCAGCGGGTGGCTGGTCTAAGTGAGCCGACCAGCGATCGTTAATCTTGAGCGTTTGCTCTTGCCACTGCAGCGCAGTAATTTCGCCACCGGCTGGCCCGACGCTGCGGATGACAATCGCAGCGCGATCGCCCGGTGCCAAGCTAGAAGTTTGCAAATCAAGCTGCCAGGTTTGAGGCTGAGGAATTGACCAGGTAGTTTGATAACTTTCAGTCACCGTCTCAATTTGGGGTTGGAGCGCCGCTTCAGCCGAAATTAGTCGCTGCTGTACCTGCTCCAACGCAATCGTGTCGCTGGTGGTTTTGAGCTTGCCAGCCGAGTCAAAAATCCAGATCGAGACGCCAAAACTGCCTACGGAGGGGCTAAAGCTGCCCCCCGGCTCGTGATATGACTTATCCTGCTCTAAACTTCCAGGGGTCGCTAAGATCACATGTCCGATGCCACGCGGCCAGGGATCACTCGGTCGCTGCTGCATCTGAGCCTGCATCTGATGGCGCGGAGAACCATGAGTCGCAATAAGAGCACGTACTTGCTGAAACTGACCTGCATTGTTGATTCCGGCAGTGACGATTAGTGCCAAAGCCAAGCCTAAAGCCATGTGACGTGCCCTAGTCAGCGTGCTGAGAGCCACTAAAACTAAAAACAGCGGTAAGAAGTTAAGCGAGTACAGAAATGTTTCATTGCCGTAGACGCTATGCAATAGGAGCTGGCCTACCAGAGTCGAGCCAAGGATCCAACGAAACTTGGGCAGGGTTCGGAGGCTGAAAAGGCTCCACAGCCCCAGCCCCAGCAGGGCCAGCCAAAGACCCACTGCGATCGCTCCCCACAGGCTAGCGGATCCCGGCAGCGACATCTGCGTTGTCATGGTCGGCCAATCAGGGCGATTGAAGTAACTGCTGATGTTTTCTCTCAGCTGAATTTCAGGCATCACCAGCGTGTGGGCGATAAAAGACTGCCAAACTCGCCAAGGCCCCCCGGAAGAGGCCATCGCCACGTATTTTTGTTCCTCCCGGCTCCCCAAAAAGAACTCAGCACTGGAAAACAAAAACTTCTGGACGCCCCACACCAGGGTCACTAGAAAAAAGGCATTAACCGAAAGCTGAACCGTACGCCGTAGCCGATGGTGGGCCAGAGTTGTCAAAATGCCTACCATCCAGTTGGTCACCGTGACGCTGAGCGTGATAGCGCTGACGACAACATAGCTGTAAGCCGGTAGCGGTCGGTATTCTGCTACGGCAGCAAACAACAGACCCATCACAATGGTCAGTGAGCTAAAAGGATAGGTATCAGGCACCACAAACCAAAACATCGCTGCTGCGCTCACGCTACCCAGCAAAGTGAATAGGACAGCATCTAAATTACGGCAGCCTACGAGCCGCAGCAGGCTGAACAAACCGGCGGCCCAGAAGGCGGCCACGCAGGCAATTACTAGGCCAACCGCAGTCTGAGCTTCAAGGCCGAAGAAACGACCCAGCAAATAGGTCGGCGGAAAAGCAATTAGAGAGAATAGCGGATGTACCTGAGTCCGCTGGTGATCGCTGTTGTGATCGGTCATGTTTTGAAAAACACGCGAGAGATCGGCCTCAAACCACGTGTTTGTCGCTTGAAAATCCCATACTGCTGGGTCAATGAGCTGCAGTCCTATGTAGCTACAGCCTGCTGCCAGTAAAGCAATAACTAAGGCAACGAGAAGGGTCTGTCCTAGGGGTTTCGTTAGAATGCGGGACTGAAAGTCTCTAAGACCGCTGTGCCGTTTGGCTGGTGAATTTGAGGTAGACGCTTGCATGATAAGTTACTTCCCTACTAAGGGATCTTCTTGACCTATAAACCGCTCGGCCCAGACTGCTGGTTGAGGCCGCCGCTGCTCTAGCAGAAACGCTAAAATGCCGAGCCAGACACCGAACCACAGGGTAATAAACCGGATTAGGAACATGGCCGTAATGGCTACAGGCTGGCTAGCGCCGTAGAGTATTGATAAGCCGACAATGGTGACTTCTGCGCCCCCAATGCCGCCGGGCATAAGTGACAGTGCTCCGATTAAATCCGAGGCGGCCAAAATCATCACGGCCTGATAAACACTAATTTCGTCAGCACCCAGAAAATGAAAAATAAGATAAAGAGCAATCCCTTCAAAGATCCAAGACAGAGCGCCAAGCCCGATTCCCAGCAGCAGCGTTCTGGGTTTGAGGAGCTGGCGGGTACTGTCAAGCAGCGATTCCAGGCGGCAAATAATAGGCTGCAACCGTCGCCAGCGATTACCCAGTCTGAGTAGATGCTTGAGCAGTCGCGGGCGCTGCAGCAGCAGCAAAACCCCCATTAAAATCAGCGCGAAAGCCACTACTGACCATCGCTGCGGCACTATTGTCAGGACGGCAAAGCTGATGAGTAGAAAAACTGCGAATAGATCAGTGAGCCGTTCGCACAGGAGTCCGGCCAAAGTCGGTGCAACCGGAACCTGGTAGCGCCGTTTTAACATTAGCGAGCGAATAGATTCTCCGGCCCGTCCGGGCGAGGCCGACAGGGCAAAGCCCGCAAAAAAGATGCGACAGCTCCCCTGCCAAGGCACACGGTAGCCCATATTGAGCAAGTAGCCCTGCCAGCGTAAGAAGCGGAAGTAAAAACCAACCAGTACAATCCCCAAAGCTGCTGGAATTAGCCAGCCAGGGAGCTGCTGCAGGGCAGCTAAAAACTGCTCGCTGCCGCTCCACAGCACAATCGCCGCATAAAGCACAACTGCCGCCACCATCGGCGCTACGAGTTTCTGCCAGCGCTGGCTCGAGGGCTTGTCCTCAGCGATCGCGCCAAAAGAGCGATAGTGGGGAGACTGAGCGATCGCTAAAAGTTCGCGATCGCCTTTAGAATCTCCGTAGGCATAAAGGACGTGATCTTCGAGATTGTCAATGGCCGCTTTCAGCCGTCGTACCTTCTCCGGCCCGTAGCAGTTCTTACCCTGAATGCGGCCAGTCAGCCTGTCTCTGCGCGTTTCTAACCGGGTGCCAATCACCTGATCGAAAGCCATACTTTTGGCCCAGGGACGCAGATAGGCTTCCAAAGAAGCGCTGACTAAAATCAGCCGATGTCCCTGTTGCTGGTGCCAGGCTAGGCGCTGCACGGCTTCTGAACGCAGAAGACTGGGTAGCTTTTGCACCGCAAACTTATCGGCGGCCTGCTGTAGTTGTTCGGGCGACCAGCCGCTGAAGAAGTAGCGCAGAACGGCCTGCTTTACCCACCAGTTTGGCAGCAGCTTCAGCCCGTAACCCAGCAGCAGCGGACTCAAAATCACCAGTCCTAGATAAAAGCACACTGGCCCCACCGCCGATTTGAGGAAGGGAAAGAACGAGTCGCCGTAAGTTAGCGTGCCGTCAAAATCAAAGGCAGCGATGACGGTTTTGGCAGAATGGGAAGCAAGCTGGCTCATAGATATCTTTGTCCAATCTTCAGGCGACGGGAAAGTTCAGAAGAGAAGCGCTGGGTCGGATCGACTGCGGCTTTCACCTTGCTCCACTGTGACCAGTTGGGATACATGGCGCGAAAAGCCTCTGGGCCTAGGCGAGCATCTTTAGCTAAATAGACCCGCCCGCCATGCTGAATCACGACCTGATCAATTTGCTCTAGAAAGCGCCACAGTCCCCGGCGCACCGGGATATCCAGGGCTAGGGTGTAACCCGGCATGGGGAATGACAGCCAGCCCGTTTCCGGACCTAACTTTTTCAGAACGGTTAAAAAAGAGCCCCAGCCCTTTTGGCTAAAGAGCTGCAAAATTTGGGCGATCGCGGCTCTGCTCGTTGCCGGCGGCACCACAAACTGATATTGAATAAAGCCCCGCCGACCGTAGAGCCGATTCCAGTCCCATAGCGTGTCTAAGGGATAGAAAAAGCTCTCGTAGTCTACGACTGAGCGTTTGGGATGGTTAGGCTGTAGGTGGTAGTAGAGCGTGTTGAAGCCGCCGACGGTAAACCGATTCAGCAGGCTAGCGGGCAGGTCGAACGGAATGCGCAAACGCTGCTTGGGCTGAACCTGCAGCGGCTTAGCCCGCTGCGCGGGGGGTAAATTATTCAAACCAGCGTGGTTGCCGAAGGTGAGAACGCTGCGGCCTAGAGACTGACCTGTGGCTAAGCAGTCTAGCCAGGCGACTGAATACTGATACTGGCTTTCGTGGGCTGCAAATAGGGCGATCGCCTCATCTAGATTTTGCGCCTTGACCCGATAGCTCTGAATATAGGCCGTTTCAATTGGACGCAGGGTCAGCTCCACCTCGGTGATGATGCCTGTTAGCCCCATACCGCCAACAGTGGCCCAAAACAAATCACTGTTTTCGTGGCGTGAACAATAAGCAGTCTCACCAGAGGGCAAAACCAGCTTGAGACTGTACAGGTGTTGGGAAAATGAGCCGTCCCGATGATGATTTTTGCCGTGTACGTCAAAGGCAACCGCTCCCCCCATCGTCGGGAACTGGGTACCCGGCGTTACGGCGGGAAACCAGCCTTGAGGCACAAATGTTCGATTAATCTGCGCAAATGTGACCCCGGCCTGACAGCGCAGAATCCCGGTCTCAGGATTGAATGCCAAAATCTGATCCAGCGGCTGACTTGAAAGCGTGTACCCTTGGGAATTGAGAGCAGCGTCGCCATAGCTACGCCCGGCCCCCCTGGCTAAAACAGGCCAATTTTGACTAGTGCGAACTACGTCCGGTACCGCCGAGGCAGCCTGCAAAGAATGGACGTAGCTTTTCACGACCGGACAGCGGCCCCAGCCCGATAGGTTACGCTCAACGACGGGTAAAGACTGAGTCACCCTGCTAATCTCCTCAATCGATTAGTTATCAGCAACGCAATTAACGTTTAGGAATGGTTGCAAAGCGGCGTGGTCGAGACGCTCTGCATAGGGTCTCGCCACCGCACAAAAACTTGGCTAAGGCAGCAGGTTATTTTTGACAAAGCTGCCAACAACTTTGACGAGTCCTTGAGTGAGGATGTCATCTAGGGCTGCCACTAGGCGATCGAGATGCGCTTGTTCCACAATCAGGGGCGGCATGATATGCAGAATGTCTGGATCGGAGGCGGAGAAATGGGCAATGATGTCGTGCTTTTCGTAGAGATAGCGGACTAGGCTCGCCATCATGACCGAATCGAGCAGATTGAGATAGCCGTGACTGAACGAGAAGCGAACGCCCTGCAGCAAACCTCGGCCTAGCAGTTCGGTAATTTGGCCGGGATGTTTAGCCTGCAGCTCTAAGAGTCTGCCCCGCAGATAGTCGCCTTTTTCTCTCGCCGCTTGAATTAAGTTGTCTTCGACTAGGACATTCAGCGCTTCGATCGCCACCGCACAGGATTCTCCCAAACCGCCGAAGGTCGTGGTATGCAGGGAGCTATCTTTGCGCTTGGCGTAGGCTTTTTTATGCAAACTTTGACTGGTCACCATCGCGCCAACGGCCCGCTTACCTCCCCCCAGAGATTTGGAAATGGTCACGACATCCGGCACGACATCTTCAATCTGAAAGGCGCAGAAGGTGCCGGTGCGGCCCATGCTGACTTTGACCTCATCAAAAATAGTCAAGATGTCATACTCTTTAGCGAGCGTAACCACGCCTTTGAGATAGCCCGGTGGTGGTGTGGCTAACCCCTGACCTTGAAAAGCTTCTAGGATGATGGCGATGACGGCATTATCGCCTAAGCTGGTTTCCTCAGCTCGAATCGCTTTTTCTAGCGCTTCCAGATCGCCATAGGGAACCTCAATTCGATTCTCTGAGGGAATTCCCATCAGGAAGCCTCTTTGAAACCCGCCGCTGTTGGTCACAGAGAGCGAGCCGTGGGTTTTGCCGTGAAAGGAACCTGTGGCTGAAATAAACTTGGTTTTGTCAGGGCCTTGGGCCCGTTCGCAGAGCTTCATCGCCGCTTCTACGGCTTCAGCCCCAGAAACGGTAAGAAAGCAAAGTTCCAGCGGATCGGGCAATAGCTGAGCCAGGTTATGGGCCAAAGCAGCCTGTAGCTTCTGCGGCGCGACCTTAATTGCATCGATGAGCTTTCTCTGATGGCAAAGCTGTTCGGCGGCGAGGATGCGGGGATGGTTGTGGCCTAGCCCTAAGACGCCAATCGAAGCGGAAAAATCTAAAATTGTGCGGCCATCGCGCAGATGAATTTCAATACCTTCGGCAGAGTCAATATCCATTTCGCTGACGCCCAGGAGTTCGTAAATCTCCATGAGGCCAGGATTGAGGTGTTTTTTATAGAGTTCTTTAGCCTGTTTAACGTCTAAGGAGACGGCTTCTTGTAGCGTCAGCATGTTCTGGTAGAGTTTCCCACAACGATGATAGTTAGTTGAAACGCGGTCAAAGTTAGTCGGCAGCTGCCCTATTGAATCCAGCCGTACTGATGGGCAGTGAGAATAATCAGGCTAGTCAATACCCAGCCAGCAACGGTGCCTAGAATCGGGCCATCGCTTAGCAAAATTTCTTCAGGCCGCTCGGTGCGCTCGCGGTTGCAGGGGCGATCGCATTCTAAAAGCGCCCCGCTTGGATCGCTGAGCAGCTGATAGCGAAAAATGCCGTACAGCACAAACGGCAGCGTCAGCAGCATCCAGGGGGTAGCAGCGCCGTTGACCGCAGGGCCAGAACTCCAGAGGGCGTAGCTCATGACGGCTCCAGTTGTCACCATGCTCTCCATGCGGTTGAGCAGGTCTAGGGAGTAGTGCTTGAGGACGCGGCGGGTTTTCTGAGTGCTGCCGCTTTCAAACAGGCGGCGCTCGGCCTTACGCTTCTCAATGCCTAGAAACAGCGCCAGCATTGCGGTACAAAGCAAAAACCAGGGGGAGAGGTCAATATTGTTGGCAGCGCCGCCCGCGCAGGCTCGCAGCACAAAGCCAGTTGCGATCGCCACAATATCTAGAATGGGCGAGTGCTTAACTTTGAGATTGTAGACGACCTGCACCAGCGCATAGCCCAGTAGAATAGCGCCGAGCAGGGGAGCTGTCGCCCAGCCGACAATTAGACTGCCTGCCATTAAAACGACGGCCATCGCGACCGCAAACGGCACGCTTACGAGTCCAGATGCAATTGGCCGCTGGCATTTAATCGGATGTCGCCGATCGGACTCAACATCAGCAACATCATTAATCAGGTAGAAGCTGCTGGAAAGACAACAAAACAGGGCAAAGGCTAAACTACTCCTTAAGATAGATGACCCGCCAAAACTGAAGTCAAATAATGGAGCAGCAAACACAACCAGATTTTTAGTCCACTGGTGAGGTCTCAGAGCTTTGACAACGTGAAATCTATTAGCTCTGGACATGAAGCTGATTGCAATTGTGTCAAAGCCCATAGCAGTTTTTCTCATAGTTCCTGAGAGGCTTTTGGGTAGATGGGTTCAGTTAACTCTTTTCCCTGAAAGGCAGAAGCGATTTTTTGGCAGGGGTAACTCTGACCTCATCTGAGGGAGAGCTAGTTTATGCCTGGGGTGTCTTTGAGAGTCCTCCGGCTCTGACTTTTCGAGTTCTACTAAGCCTGCCAAGAGCAGAATCCGCAGCTTAGGGATAGGTGTTTAACACCAAATGGATTTGTTTTTTGTTACACGCACTAGTGATTTCCACTAGAAGAGTAGCGCTAATCTTGAGAGAACAGCGAATTTCAGGTTCCCGCGTTTACTGAACGTTTAATCTAGAATTGGCTGATTAAAACTTCAGTAAAGTTCTAGTTGAGACATTGCTAATCTTTAAGCAATATAGATGGGTTCCGGTTTGTCATTTGTTGACGTTTATTAATAATTTCCACGAACTAAAATCGCTTGCCTGTCGCATCGCTGAAACGTCGCATCTGCCCTCACTCAGGCAATTTCAGCATTTATAAGCAGATATCTTTTAGAAAAAATTTAGGTGAGCTGGTAATTTTGTAAATCTGTTTTTACCTGCTGATATTCCATAAGAACCTGCTTAATAATTATGCAAGCTTGGCTGATATTTTCGGCAAAAATTAGTTGTTCTAGCTGTTGACAAAGTGTGGCTAACTGTAGCGCCCCCAGAGAGGCACTGCTGGATTTGAGGCTATGAGCAATCTGGGCTATTTGGCTCATATCTCCGGTTTCAACAGCGATCGCTAAAAGTGCAGTCAGTTCTTGGCTTTGAGTGATGTACACCTCGACTAGTTCCGCCTTGGCTACCTGAGGTTGTTGCCAATCGGAAATGTCGAAGATATCGAGGCAGGTCTGCAGCACGCTGCGATCGATACCGTGAGGTTTAGGCTTTAAATCTGGGGTCGAGGCAGAAGGCCGACTTTGGTTTTGAGTCTCTGCAGGGCCGCATTGACACAGTGCTGAGACGAGATTGGCAACGTTGATGGGTTTGCTCACGTAGTCCTGCATACCCGCCTGAAGGCATTTTTCGCGATCGCCCTGCATCGCATTGGCCGTCATGGCAATAATTCGGGGCCGCTCGGTTTCTGAAAAACGCTGACAAATCGCTCGGGTCGCTTCAAAACCGTCCATCTCCGGCATGTGAACATCCATCAAAATGGCATCATAGTTTTGTCGCTGTAGGGCTTCTAGCACTTCTAAGCCATTGCCGGCAATATCGGCTCGGTACCCCATCTTGGCAAGAATTCTCAGAACGAGCTGCTGGTTGACCCGGTTGTCTTCAGCAATGAGGATACGCAGCGGCAGGCGCTGGGCCATCTCAGGGTCGAACGTCACTGTTGCGGCTGTTGCCTGTTGCCGTGTCACCTTGCCTGTGAAGGCTTTGACAATCGCGTTGTGAAGCTGAGACTGCTTGATAGGCTTACTAAGCCTAGCGATAAACAACTGATCAACCTCCTGCTTTTGCACCGCAGAATAGCCAATGGAGGTCAGCATGATTAAGGGTAGCGATGCGCCCTGAGGAGACTGCCGCAGCTTCTTGGCTAGGGCGATACCATCAATATCAGGCATTTGTAGATCCAAAATGCCGATGTCAAACGGGGCAGCATATCGAATCAAGTCTAATGCCTTCTCGCTTGACTGGACAGTGATTGCCTGCATTTGCCAGGACTGTACCTGGAGGGCCAGAATCCGGCGATTGGTTGCATTGTCGTCCACAATTAGCACCCGTTTGCCCGCGAGGGCACTGGCCGCGAGAGAAATGGCTTCTGAGGCAATCGGCACTGCCGGTGCCACCAAAGTGAAATAGAAAGTAGATCCTCGATTAACTTCGCTTTCGACCCAAATTCTGCCGTCCATCATCTCGCAGAGGCGCTTACTGATGGCTAAGCCGAGGCCAGTGCCGCCATACCTGCGCGTGGTTGAAGAGTCTACCTGACTAAAAAGCTGAAACAGGCGGTGCAGCTTGTTGGTCGGGATGCCAACGCCCGTGTCTTTGACGGCAAAGCAAATTTCATACAGTGGATCAGCCCTATTACTGGAGATCAGCTGCTTTGCGGTAATACTGACTGTGACTTCTCCCTCATGAGTGAATTTAATCGCATTACTCAACAAATTGACCAGAATCTGTCTTGAGCGGGTGACATCCCCTTCAATGACTGGGGGAACTTCAGCATCAATCCAATAGGCCAGCTCAATTTTCTTTTCCGCAGCCTTGGCCGCTATCAAATCAAGCGCGTCTTCAACACAGTCAACCAGGTTAAAAGGCTGCTCTTCTAGATCTAGCTTACCGGCTTCAATTTTAGAGAAGTCAAGGATATCGTTGATCAGCGTCAGCAAAGATTCGCCGCTTTTGCGAATCGTTTCGGCAAATTCTCGCTGTTGTGGATTGAGCGATGTATCTAGCAGCAGCCCGGTCATGCCAATGACACCGTTCATCGGCGTGCGAATTTCGTGACTCATGGTTGCTAAAAACTGATCTTTAGCGATCGCGGCTGTTTTGGCTACCTGATGTTTCTGCTTTAAAATGCGATCGCCGCGAGCCACAATTAGATACAGAACAATGTAAAGCCCACCGAGAATAGCAATCATTCCTAGCAGTAGCTGCCGCTGGGTTTGTTCCACCTCAGCCACAACTGGAGTGACATCGGTGTAGAGTTCAAAAACACCTACTATGGAACTGCCCGCGCCCTCAGGGCGAATTGGAATATAGACAGAAACAAGCTGGCGATCGCCGAGATTGCGAAAGGTGCCGAACAGTTTCTGGTGATCAAAAAAGGTACTAATTTCGCCCTGGAGGGCACGTTGAACACCGACTGAGTGACTTTTGTCTTGACCAATTTGAGTCTCATCAGTGGAAAAAACAGTGCGTCCTTGGGAGTCAAAGATTTTTACTTTTGCGATTGATAGCCCCTCTGTCTGTCTCATTAATGCCTGACGAATTTCCTGCACTTCGTCGGCCTGCTGTAGCTGCAGCGGGCTGAGATTAGACGTATTGCTTAAGAAGCTCTCGTAATAGGGCCAAATCGTATTGGCAAAAGACTGAGCCAGAGCCGTATTTGCTTTTTCGCTGAAGTGAATGAGCTGCTCAACAGCGCTGCGCCGGGTCAAGATATTCAAGGCTAGGGCGGTCAAAATTAGCGCCAGGAAGCTGGTAATCGAAAAGTAGCGCAGTAATCTAAACACCTTGCTCTCTAGCCAAAAGTCGCTATAGGTATTTACTGTCCCAAAACTGGAGGGGACGGTAGCCTGTAGCTTTAGGGTGCCCGACTGAATTGCTAAAACGACAAGAGCACTGCGACAGTAATCTCGAAAAGACTTGCCGCCTTAAAACCGATTAGCGATCGCCTCCACGCAGCGTTCACACAGCGCCGGATCTGCCGCCGATTCACCCACATGGGTGGAGTAATTCCAGCAGCGATCGCACTTCTCACCATCGGCTGCCACCACGCCTACGCCCAAAGCATCAGACTCGCTGCTAAACTTCAGTCCTTGGAGGCGATCGCTGCTTTCTAACAGCTCTACCTGAGACACCAAGAAGAGATAGCGCAGTTCATCCACATGGGGCCGATCCTCAGCGATCGCGTTCTCTGGGTTCATGCTAGCGAGGCGATGGCGCAGTTCTGCATCCGTCACATAGAGTAAGACTTTGGCTTCCAAGGAAGAACCAATTTCTTTAGCGGCGCGGGCCTGCTCTAACACTTTATTGACTTCCTGCCGCACAAACCGCAGTTCTTGCCACTGCGCCGCCAGTTTTGGCGCTTGCCACTGGGACTCACACCGAACCCAGCCGGACTCAAACACAGACTGATAGCTTGTTTCGTAGGGAATGTTTTGCCAAATGTCTTCAGCCATGTGGGACAGGACAGGAGCGATCGCTTTGGCCAGGTTTTCGATCGCGATCGCCAGTACGGTCTGACAGCTCCGGCGGCGGACAGAGTCAGCCGCGCTGATGTAGAGCCGATCTTTGGCAATGTCTAGGTAGAAGTTGGATAAGTCCACCACGCAGAAGTTCTGCACTGCCTGAAAGAAGTGGAAGAACTGATAGGTTTCAAACGCCTGGGTAACGTTGCTGAATACTTCATTAACCAGATGCAGGGCATAGCGATCCAGTTCGGGCAGTTGCTCATAGGGCACTGCGTCCTGAGCCGGGTCAAAGTCATAGAGATTGCCTAGCAGGAAGCGGGCCGTGTTGCGAATCTTGCGGTAGATATCGGCAATCTGCTTTAGGATGGTGGGGCCAATGGAGATATCGGAAGAGTAGTCTACGGCGGATACCCACAAGCGCAGGACATCTGCGCCGTAGGCCGGATCTTTTTTCTGATTTTTGCCGCCCTCAATAATGACCGCCGGGTCTACTGTGTTACCCAGGGACTTGCTCATCTTGCGGCCCTGCTCGTCAAGCACATAGCCGTGGGTAAGGACTGTGCGATAAGGGGCGCAGCCATTGGTGGCAACGCTGGTGAGCAGGCTGGACTGAAACCAGCCCCGATGCTGATCAGAGCCTTCTAAATAGACATCAGCAGGATATTTCAGCTCCGGGCGCTTATCGGCCACTGCCGCCCAAGAGGAGCCGGAATCAAACCAGACATCCATCGTATCCATGCACTTGCGGTAAGTGCGGCCATTATTGCGATAGGACGCTGGCAGCAGGTCTTCGACCGGCAGTTCCCACCAGGCATCTGAGCCTTTTTCGGCGATGATGGCCTGTACGTGATCTAGTGTTTCCTGAGTCAGCAGCACGTCGCCCGTCGCTTCGTCATAGAACACCGGAATCGGCATTCCCCAACTGCGCTGCCGGGAAATGCACCAGTCAGAGCGATCGCCCACCATTGAGGTAATCCGGTTTTCGCCCTGGGCTGGCACCCACTGCACGCCGGCGATCGCCTGCATCGCTTCATCCCGAAAGCCCTCTACCGAAGCAAACCACTGCTCGGTGGCCCGAAAAATTGTCGGCTTCTTCGTGCGCCAGTCGTAGGGATACTTATGCACGTAGGCTTCTTCTTTCAGCAGCGCTTTAGCGTCACTGAGCGCTGCAATGATGGCTCCATTGGCATCCTTGAGCACATTTAGCCCCGCAAATGGCCCTGCCTCCTCGGTGAAAATGCCCCGCTCGTCCACCGGGCAGAGAATGGGCAAACCATAGCGCTGACCCACCTTAAAGTCTTCTTGCCCGTGCCCCGGAGCCGTATGAACCAGTCCTGTGCCGGACTCTGTAGTGACGTAATCACCGCCAATAAGAATCCGACTTTCGCGATCGAATAGGGGATGGCGATAGGTGGAATCCGCTAGGGTTTCCCCCTTGAGCGTCGCTTTAACCCTCAGCTCAGTGGCTAGAACATCGGTGAGTCGCTCAACTAGATCTTTGGCAATGATCAAGTAGCGGTAGGGCGCATCCGTAGCCACCTCGACGACGGCATAGGTCAGCTCTGGGTTGGCAGCCACTGCCAGATTAGCCGGAATTGTCCAGGGTGTTGTGGTCCAGATGGCGACACCAAGATTGTCCAAGTACGGCTCCAACACAGGCTTAGCCGCTTCAGACAAGCTCACTATTGGAAAGGCGGCATAGATGCTGCGAGAAGTATGGCCTTCGGGGTATTCCAGCTCTGCTTCCGCTAGAGCAGTTTGCGACGACGGACTCCAGTGAACCGCTTTCAGCCCCCGGTAGATATAGCCCTTGAGCGCCATTTTGCCGAAGACGCCAATCTGAGCGGCTTCATACTCAGGGTTGAGGGTCATGTAGGGATGATCCCAGTCACCCCAGACGCCGTAGCGCTTGAAGCCGGTGCGCTGTTCTTCAATGGTCTTGAGGGCGAAGGCTTTGGCCTTTTTACGCAGCTTAATCGGGGTGAGCTGCTGACGCGCCTCTGGATTCATATTTTGCAAAACTTTCAGCTCAATTGGCAGACCGTGGCAGTCCCAACCGGGCACGTAGCGCACTTTGCGGCCCTGAAGTAGCTGATACTTATTAATAACGTCCTTGAGCGTCTTGTTGAGGGCATGACCCATGTGCAGGCTGCCGTTGGCATAGGGCGGCCCGTCATGCAGGACAAACACGTCTCCAGGGTTTTCCTGCGAGAGCTTTTCGTAAATTTTGTGATCTGCCCAGAACTGCTGAATTTCCGGCTCGCGGCGAGTCGCATTGGCCCGCATGTTGAAGCTGGTCTGCGGAAGGAGAATGGTGTCTTTGTAGCTCTTGGACTCTGTCACAACTGCCCGTTAATTTGTTTAAAGTCTTGCTCCCAGCCATTATCAGCTACAAGCTTATCGGCTTCAAGTAGCTAGCTGAGATTGTTGAGATCTGCTATTGGGCTAGCGTAGCGCATTTGAGCGGTGAGGGAGCGTTTACCGGCCAGCTAAGCTCGCGGTATCCCAGCGGAAAGTTAATCCTCAGAGTCAATAATCTCAGCATCAATGATGTCGGTAGGTGGCTGTGCCGGGGAGGGCTGGGGGTTGGACGTTGCGGTTTTGGCTTTTGGCGGACGTGGGATAGAAGGGGGACGAGGGGGCAGCTCAATCATGGGAGGCTTGGCTTTGGGTTTGCGGCTGAGGAGTTCAGTGAGCCAGTCTTTGAGGAGGGTGAGCTTGCTGGGGGAGGCAGGCAGGCGGGCAGGTTTGGGAGAGGACTGAGCGTCAGCCGAATCAGCCGGGGCGGAGGAAGAAGATGGGGTGGATCGGGAAGTTTGGGAGGAGCGGAGAAAGGGGTTGGCGGCGGTAGAGGCAGCTGACGGTTTGGGGGGCCGGGGAGTCCTTGGGCTATCAGGGGTAGCCGGTGGTGACGCAGACTGGGATGCCTGAGCGATCGCGGAATGAGCGGGCGATCGCCCAGCAGAGTCATCAGTGTATTCGTAGTCGGCGTGGCGCGGTTTGGTGATACGCGAGGACTGAGAAACGCTGGTGGCGGCGGCGATGCCTTTTTGCAGGGTGTCTTGGACAGTGCTCCAGGCAGAGCGGAGGGTTTTAGAGAGAGAACCTTGCTGCAGTTGGGAGAAGGCTTGCTGAGCTTGCTGCTGCACGTCGCTGGCAGAGGCGGGGGTTTGTAGTTCAGCCGGGGTGCGCGATCGCCGTAGGGTCAAAGTTTGCCAGCCCAGCCACAGAATTAGCGAAACGCTCGCCATTTGACCCAACATCAGCGCACCGCTAATGCGTCCGGCGCAGAACCACAGCACCAGCCCGTAAAGCATGGCAACGCCGCTCCAGAGAAAGTCAAAGCGGCGGTGAACTTCCGGGTAAAAAAAGGCGGCCATGTATAGGACAAAGCCTCCCAGTCCGACGGTGAGTGCGAGCAGATGTGCCATGACGATCTTCCTGCGATTCCCCTCTTTACTTGTCTACTATTGTGCTAAAGATCGGCTAAATCCAGCCGCCAAATTCCATACCATGTATAAACTCTACGATTTTTTGCCGTCAGGCAATGGTTACAAGGTACGTCTGCTGCTGAGGCAACTGGAAAGGCCGTTCGAGCGAATTGAGGTGAACATCCTTAATCAAGAAACGCGCTCTGAGGCGTTTTTAGCCAAAAATCCTAATGGTCGGGTGCCGACGCTGGAACTAGAGTCAGGACGGTTCCTGGCTGAGTCTAATGCCATCCTTTACTACCTCAGTCAGGAAACCGACTACTTTCCCAGCGATCGCTGGCAGGCGGCACAGGTGATGCAGTGGCTCTTTTTTGAGCAATACAGCCACGAACCGTATATTGCTACGTCGCGCTACTGGATTACCTGTCTAGGGCAGCCGGAAAAGTACCAGCCGCAGCTGGCCCAAAAGCAGCCGGGGGGCTATGCGGCGCTGCAGGTGATGGAGCAGCATTTGGCCCAGCATGACTTTTTTGTCGGCGATCGCTACACCATTGCCGACATCGCTCTGTTTGCCTACACCCACGTTGCCCACGAAGGCAATTTTGACCTGTCAGGTTTTCCGGCGATTCGCGGCTGGATTGAGCGGGTACAGGCCCAGCCTAGGCATATTCCTATCTCAGCTAGATAGCTGTCCGCCCGTGACGTCTAACAGCGCGCCCGTGACGAAGCTGCTGTCCTGCGCTGCCATAAAGACATAGGCGGGGGCCAACTCTTCTGGCTGAGCCGCTCGCTCTAAAGCATTGTCAGTGTCGTAGTTGTCCACTTTTTCAATCGGCATGGTGGCAGGAATATTGGGCGTCCATACTGGGCCAGGAACTACCGCATTGACCCGAATTTTGCGATCCGCCAGATTGAGAGCTAGAGACTTTGTAAAGGCATGAACCGCCCCTTTGCTGGTGGCATAGTCAATCAGCATTCCTTTGCCAATTTTACCGACAATGCTGCCCGTGTTGATGATGACATCTCCTTCAGAGAGATGAGACAGGACTGCTTTGACCATATGAAAATAGCCAAAAATATTGGTTTCTAAGGTCTGACGAAACTGAATTTCGGTCAGGTCTTCTAGCTTTTCCTGCGTCATTTGGAAAGCCGCGTTATTGACCAAAATATTGAGCTTGCCAAACTTGTTCACGGTTTGCTTCACCGTATCCTGACAGTCTTCTGGCTTACGCACGTCCATTTTGACAACTAGGCACTCGCCGCCGCGCTTTTCCACTTCTGCCTGAGTGGTCTGGGCATCGTCGTCATTCTCGTTATAGGTAATCGTCACGTTTGCCCCTTCCAGAGCATAGGCGATCGCCACAGCCCTACCAATTCCAGAGTCAGCGCCGGTAATAATAGCTACCTTGTCCTTTAGCTTATTGGCTGGCTGATAGTTGGAAAGATCGCTATCGGGCTGCGGCGTCATCTTTGACTGTTTGGCCGGATAGGGCTGCTTTTGTCCTGGAATTTGATCCGGAGTGGGACGTTTTTCTTGACTTTGCATAGTGCTTTCTTCTGAAAATAATAGATAGTTTGCTGCGGTCTGACACACAGACCAAGCTGAGGCAACAATACAAGAGACAGGATTTGACTGGATGCTGCTAAGGAGGGATTTAGTCGAGGCTAGAACTGTTCCTTCTGCGGATTTAAACGTCTGACTAAAGAGTGATTCAGCGAACCTAAATGAAACCTATACTGCAAGTTGAGTTGATACAAATTGATTCGTTAAGACCGGATGGAGGTTTTACCGCTGTGCTCCATTGCTTAGTGCCGAAGGAGAGCGACGCCAGGTACTAGGACGGTCTAGGAATTAAAGGTCGAGATGGTGCAGAGTTTTTGTCGCTTCCTCTGCTTTATAGCTACCGATGGAGGACGCAACTCCTCACCAGAGCGGTCAAAGGTGGCTACGATCTCGATTTCTATCACAGAAATTAGCATTTAAGAGCATTTAAGCCATATCTACTGAAAATCTTTATCAAATTCTACAGTTTGCTTGAAATTTCAGCTTGCTAAAGTCGCAATTTACTATATCTTATGTAAAAGTGTTGCACAGATATAGTGAGCTGTCTGCCTAGTTTGAATATGTAGACTCTTACTTGGTTGTCTAAACTAGCTGTCTACCTCTTTAGCGGTAATGCTAGCTGTTAAGTTCTATAAGTATCAAGAGATAGGCCACAACAGTTAAGTTATCAAAGTTTGAGCTGGTTGCTGTTGTTACCTAGTCGCAATATTGACGCAATTATTACAGGCTGACAGAGTCTTCCAGGCACATGGAGCAACGGTTTACTCAGGGCTTAGCTTGTCTGTACGATTACTTAGACCAGCTTTCTAAAGGCGAGGTCGCTACTTTTGTGTGTGATGATGTCGCTGGTACGCTGCCTTATCTGGAGCTGAATGCTACAAGCTGGACGAATAGTTATCGCTTCATCGCTCAGGCTTGGAACTCATTACCTGATCAGCAAACGATTATTGAAGATGTCTTGCAAGCTTTAGCACAGGCTGCCTATGGACTGTGGCCTCGGTGGTATTGCCAAGAGGATATTTTTTGCCGCTCTAGTCCATGTCTAACAGAGACAGCCTTACTCAATCATTTCAAATGCTTGGAGTTGCAGGCAGGAACGAAGGCTATTTGTTTACCTTGGCTAAAAGCTGCGGTTAACGCGTGTCAAAGTCAAAAACAGCCTGTATTGCCTGGTTTTACAAGAGCACTCCAGCTATCTCAGCTTGCATTGACGATTGATCCCGAGAATTTAGTGGTAGCGATCGCTGTTGAAGATGAACAGCCTTTAGCGCATCAGCTACTAGGTTTAGCAAAAGCTGCTAGCTGGATAGCCCATCAGACTCAGGCCCGGATTGCTCTATTCATCCCAGAAGTGCTGGCTCAGGCCAGTGAGTTAGACAGCGTCCTATACGGGGCGATCGCGCTGCCCAAACTCTTTCAAATGCCTGAAGAGGATGATTTTGAAGAGTCAACCCATGTCGTTTTTCCAGTTCAGGGCAGACCCCATCCCTTCAGTCCGGGCGAGCAAAAGCTAGCTGAGTGGTTGGCTAAAGATGTGGAACTCGCTTCATTATTTCAGTTCAATCAAACCGTATACACGATTCGTCATAGCCAGTATTTAGTCGATCTGCTGTGGCCGCAGGAACGAGTGATTGTGGAGGTGGATGGCTATCGACATCATGGCAATCAGTTTGGATTTCGCCGCGATCGCCACCGAGATTATGAACTTTTAATTAGCGGCTATTTGATTTTAAGATTGCCTCATGATGAGGTTGTTAATGATGTGGAACGCGCTGTTGAAAAGATTCGAGATGTGGTACGGTTTCGTCGCAACACCTAATTTCACCTAAGCAAAATAGCGATATGAGCACTCAGTTGACCCCTAAACACGCGCTTGTCATTTGGAATTTGATTATTACAGGTGATCAGCCAATGATGTCTAAAGTCCAACCAGATTTGTCGCCTGCTGAGCGGAAGGTACTTTTAGAGACTGGCCTAATTCAGTTAGATAGGCGTGGTCGAGCGACGCATATTGTGTTAGAGGACAAAGCTTGGGATTGGGCTGTGGAGAACTTCGATGCCCAGCTTTCTTTATCTAAATATGCGGTACCTGTTCTTCAAACGTTGCTGATCAAAATGAACAAGTCTCTGCAAAAGTACAATATTTCCCTTGCCGAATTTCTTGCAGTTGAAGGACAGTCAGAACCAGACATACAAGAGAATTTGCCAGTTGAGAATGACCTAGAATCAAGCATCCGCAAAGCGTATATGAAAGTTTCAGGTGGGCAACCTAGTGTACGTGTTCGACTGGCCGATTTGCGACAACATTTAGGTGAGTTTTCTCGTTCAGAGGTGGATAGAGTTTTAGGAGAAATGGAGCTTTCAGAAAAACTTGTACTCATGCATTTAGATGACCCTCAAGAGATCAATCCAGAAGATGATGAAGCAGCTGTAGAAATCGGTGGGCATAAGAGTCATATTGTTTATTTGCAAGTATAAAAACAATGTCGGAGAGAGATTCTGCAATTCAAGCACTCAGAATAGCTGACTTTAGCTGGACAATGCACGTCAAAAGCGTCTGGCAAGATACCTCAAATGTTAACGATCTTCATCAAGAGAAACGTACAAAAATTGAAAGCGCATTAAATAAACTGAATCAGGCTGCTGATACTCAATCTCCTCTAGGTTTTCCTATTACAGGAGAAGCTGGATCGGGTAAGACACACCTGCTTGGAGCCATCCGCAAATATGCCCTATCCCAAGGGATGAACTTCGTACTGGTCGATATGACTGATGTGCGGGATTTTTGGGAAACGGTCTTACAGGGCTATGTCAGTTCCTTACAGGAAGCTGACTCAAAGGGTATGCCTCAAATTCAAAAGCTAATTGCCTGTCTAGTCTCGTTCACCGAACGTTCTGTCACACCCAAGAAAATGGCTAGTTTGACACATGAAGCTTTGAAAAACGGTGTCAACGCTATTTTGAACGCGCTTGCTAAAAAAGAAAAGCCAAAAACCATTCAGTTCCAAGACGTCATCCGGGCTGTAATACTCCTCAACTCAGAGGACTTTGCCCTATCGGGAATTGGCTATAACTGGCTTCAGGGTTTAGAAATTGAACCTACAGACAAGCAACTGTTTGGGTTTAAAGCCAGCGTAGCTAGTCAACTCAGCGACATTGTTGAAGGCTTGTCTTGGATTATGAGTCTGCGGGGAGCCTCGGTGTTGGCTCTAGATCAGTTTGACGCTATTGTTACGCAGCATCATTATGTGGCTAGTGCCGCCACTGGTGCCGAGCTATCAGCAGAACAGCAGACTTCCAAATTCATCATCGAGGGCATTGGTGGCGGTCTGATGGCACTGCGCGATAAAACCTATCGCACCCAAATTATCACCTCTTGCCTGGAGGCGACCTGGCAAATTTTGCGGCAGCAGGTCATCAGCACGTTTCAAGCTCGTTTTCAGATGCCATTAGTGTTGGGTAGGGTACTGAAAACTGAGACTGCCCGCAGCATTATTCAGGCTCGATTACAAAAAGCTTATGAGCAGATTGGCTTCATGCCACCTTATCCAACCTGGCCTTATACTGACGCCTTTTTTCAAGCTGCCGTTCGGCAATCACCCCGCCGGATTCTACAGCGCTGCGATCAGCATCGTCAGCAGTGTTTAGCGGTGGGAGAAGTCACTGAGCTAAACACGTTTGATCCGGCAGATCCAATTCAGCCGCCAATAAATGGCTTCGAGACAATCGATCGGGCATTTGCGGCTGCTCAACGACAGGTCAATATTCAGGCTGCCCTTGATGAAAGTCAGGAAGATGGTGTTTTAGGCAAGTGGCTAGAAACCGTTGGTGATTGCTTAGTCTTAGAAAACCCTACCGCTGATGAGATTGACGCCTTTACCGAAACTCGTTTTCCAGGCGGGCGCAACTATCCCCAAATGCACTCGCGGGTACGACTGGTGTTTCGAGAAGAAGGCGATCGCGAAAAGCACCTTTGTCTGAGAGCCTTACAGCGCTCAAATCACGCGGCTTACAGAGCTAGACTAAAAGCCGCCATGACAATTTCAGGTATTGATCACGCTCTGAGTTTTCGGCGCTTAATGATTGTGCGCACCCACGACCTACCTGGTGGCGCCAAAACCCAAGAGCTAACTCAGACATGCTTACAAGCTGGCGGCCTGTTCGCCTATCCGACAGAGGCAGAGCTGCGGACTATAGGGGCACTGCATCAGCTCAAACGTCAGAATTTACCGAATTTTAATACTTGGCTGCGCGATCGCCGTCCAGTTTCTCAGTTGCCCTTTATGCAAAACACAGTAGCCTGGCTGTTCCAAGAGACTAAGCGTTTCTCAGAAACAGTCACTCCTCAAACTGATATTGCCTCTGCCAATGGCACCTCTGCGCATGTCGTTCCAGCTCAAGCCTCTACCAATGGCCGCGTTCCTGTCGTTAACCAGCCAGCCTCATGTACTCAGCCTCTTCCTCCTGTCAGCCAGCCTATTTCAACCACCTCTCAAGGCTTACCAATTGGTAGCCCTTTAAACGGACAGCAGACAACATCCCTTTCGATTCCATTAGAAGTTTTAACCAAGCATACTGTCATCCTAGCCAGTAGCGGGGCAGGAAAAACCGTCTTAGTTCGCCGCCTAGTTGAAGAAGCTGCACTACAGGGAATTCCGGCAATTGTGGTTGATTGTGCCAATGATTTGGCCCGATTGGGCGATCGCTGGCCGCAGCCGCCAACCGCTTTGACAGCTCAAGACCGAGAAAAAGCAGAGCGGTATTACCACCGTACAGAAGTTGTCGTCTGGACACCTGGCCGAGAGGCCGGAAATCCGATGACGCTGAACCCGTTGCCTGATTTTGCGGCACTCATTGACAACTCAGATGAGCTAAATCAAGCCATAGACATGGCCCGTGACAGCCTCCAAGACACTGTGATTTCCGGCACGGCCCAAACCATAAAAGTCAAACGGGGTATTCTAAGAAACGCTTTGCACTGCTTTGCTAAAGCAGGGGGCGGCAGTTTAGACAGTTTTGCTGAATTTCTGGCTGATTTACCGGAAGAAGCCACCGGAAATATTTCAAAAGCAGCCCAAAAAGCGCAGGACATGGCTGATGCTTTATATGCAGAAATTTCTAATAATCCCCTGCTAAGACAGCAGGGAGCGGCCTTAGATCCGGCGTTACTGTTGGGGGCAAACCCATCTTCAGATAAAGTTCGCCTCTCGGTGATTAACTTTGTTGGGCTACCGGGCCAAACTCAGCAACAACAGTTTTTGAATCAGCTTGCAATGACCCTTTTTACCTGGATTAAGAAAAATCCAGCCCCCCCTGAGCAACCGCTCAGAGGCTTAATGGTAATTGACGAAGCCAAAGACTTCGTCCCGTCGAAGGGGACTACGCCCTGCAAATCGAGCCTAAATCGACTAGCAGCCCAGGCGCGCAAGTATGGTCTGGGCTTGATCTTTGCAACCCAGGCTCCCAAAAGCATCGATCACAACATCATCGCCAACTGCTCGACTCAGTTTTATGGCCGTGCTAATTCTCCCGCTGCCATTGATGTAATTCGCGATCAAATTAGACAGCGGGGCGGAACAGGGGATGATGTGCCGCAACTAGAGCGGGGACAGTTTTATGCCGCTGCTGAAAGCCTAACTCCGCCTGTAAAGATGGCCACTCCCCTATGCTTGTCTTATCATCCATCTAGCCCCTTAGACGAAGCAAGTGTTCTAAAGCGCGCTAAGCACTCTCGCAGTCTTCAATAACGTTAAGGAAACTGCTACACCGAAACTTTTTGAGCCGCCTGTTCGCTGAGGCGCGACTGAATTTCTAGGTGTACCAGCAGCGCATTCACATCCGCCGGATTAACGCCGCCAATGCGAGTTGCCTGACCGATGGTGAGCGGCTTAACTTTAGCAAGTTTTTCACGGGCTTCTTTGGAAAGCGTATCGATCGCGTGATAGTCCAAATTTTCCGGCAGCTTCCGGTTAGTTTGCTTAGAAATCTGATCGATTTGATTTTGCTGCCGCTGAATGTAGCCGGAATACTTAATGTCAATTTCGGCCCCTTCTTTTTCAGCCTGATCTAGCTCTGGATTGTCTAGGCCGTATTGCTCTAAATTGACGTAGTGAAAACCGGGGCGGCGCAGCAAGTCGGCTAAGGTGATGGAGCCTTTGATTCGCTGTTGGGTATCAGCCGCAATTTTCTCACCGACAGATTCATGGGCTTTGATGCGGGTGGCTTCCAGACGAGCCTTTTCAGCCATAATATTAGCCTGCTTGCGGGTGAAGAGATCCCAGCGGCGATCGCTAATCAAGCCCAATTCGCGTCCCAGCGGTGTCAGTCGCTGATCGGCATTATCTGAGCGCAGCAGCAGCCGATACTCCGAACGGGATGTCAGCATCCGGTAAGGCTCACGCAGGTCTTTAGTGCAGAGATCGTCAATCATCGTGCCCAGATAGCTCTGCTCGCGCGGAAAAATGATCATCTCCTGATTGCGGGCAAAGCGCACCGCATTGATGCCTGAGACAATTCCCTGGGCGGCGGCTTCTTCGTAACCTGTGGTGCCATTGATCTGCCCAGCGCAAAACAGCCCGGCCACCTTCTTGGTCATCAGGGTTAGGAAGCACTGAGTCGCAGGCAAGTAGTCGTACTCGACTGCATAGGCCGGTCGCAGCATGGCGCAGTGTTCTAAACCAGGGAGCGATCGCAGCATTTGCAACTGCAGTGCCTCTGGCAATCCAGTGGAAAAGCCCTGGATATACAGCTCTGGAATAGTACGGCCTTCTGGCTCAATAAAAATCTGGTGACTTTCTTTATCGGCAAAGCGAACAATCTTGTCTTCGATGCTGGGACAGTAGCGCGGCCCTTTGGCATCTACCCAACCGCCGTAAACTGGAGACAAGTGCAGATTTTCTCGAATCAGCCGGTGGGTTTCAGCTGTCGTGCGGGTGAGATGACAGGGGATTTGCTCTCGCTCGACCCAGACTTCTGGATCAAAGCTAAACCAGCGTACCGCTTCGTCTCCGGGCTGCGGCTCTAGCCGGCTGTAATCTACCGATCGCTTATCTACTCGCGCTGGAGTTCCTGTTTTCAGCCGCCCGGTTTCAAAGCCTAAACGGTTCAGCGTGTCCGTCAGCCCTACGGCGGCAAACTCGCCCGCGCGACCCGCAGGCATGGACTTGTTGCCCACCCAGATGACGCCGCCTAAGAAGGTTCCAGTCGTGAGAATGACTGACTTACAACGAAAAGCGACGCCGAAGTAGGTTTCGACCCCAACCACTTCGTCATTGGCCCCCAGCACCAAATCCGTTACCATGCTCTCGCGGATAGTGAGATGGGGCTGATTTTCCACAATTTCTTTCATGACAGCGGCATATTCCCGCTTGTCGGTTTGAGCGCGCAAGGCCCAGACTGCCGGACCACGAGAGTTATTGAGAATCCGCTTTTGCAGATAGGTGCGATCGGCCATTTTGCCAATTTCGCCGCCCAGCGCATCGACTTCGTGAGTAAGCTGGGACTTAGCCGGGCCACCGACAGCCGGATTGCAGGGCTGCCAGGCAATTTTGTCTAAGTTCAGAGTGAGCAGCAGAGTGCGGCAGCCCGATCGAGCGGCAGCCAAAGCCGCTTCGCAGCCTGCATGGCCTGCTCCCACAACTACAACTTCAAATTCATCAATAAAATCTACAGCCATATCCCAGCCACAAAGGCGCGTCAATTTTCTATTGTAGCGGTAGGGGATAGGCGCGCTGGCGGCGGTCGCAAACTCACGCTGCGTTCACCTAGTCGTAATCCACTGATAAAACTGTCTATCAAACATTCCGGAAAGCCCCCCTGGCTTGTCTTAATAGTTACCAAGGGAGCAGCTATGACTGAATTACCACTCACCATGAAATCATGTCGTATAACACCTCTTCTGCCAGCAGTTGGATCTCAAAGCTAGATGAGGCAGACACTGCTGCGCTAGGTCAATCTCTGAGAAAGATTGGCGCTGACTACCTGAAGCCAGGCACATCACCGGGTAAAACGCGGATCTGGTACCAGGGGAAAGAAGCTTACTTTGATATCCACGGCGAAATGGAAGCCGACCAGATTGACTGGTTTCAGTTAACGCTGCGCGGCAAGTCTTTAATCTGGAATCGCCAGCGGCAGCTTCTGCGGACAGGAGCCACCAATGAGCTAGATGTACCACCAGAGGTGGCTTATTACGCAGCTAGCAAAACGATTAAGGATGATGCCGTGTTAGACAATGCCTTTGTTAACCTGGTTAAGTCAATTCTGGCGACCCGACCCGATGAGCTTTTGCTGCAGCAGATGCTGGCGTTGCTAGAACAGAAAGTTTAGAAAAAGCCTGTGAACGCGATCGCTGGGGCAGATTCAACTCCGTCCGCGGACTGCGGGTAGACTAAAGTAATCAATCCTTGAGAGTCCGTGTCCCTTTATGGTTGACCTTGCTCTGACGGGCCTCTTGATTCTAAGTGGTGGCGGTGTTTTATTTCTTTCCATCTTAGAGACAAGGCACGTACTACAGCTAGTTGAAAAGCAGCCGACGCGCAAAACCTGGCAGGTGCTGCGATGGCTGATGGTCTTCTTCCTGTGCGGCTATCTGGGAGTGCTAGGTTTATTACTGGTTGGCTATCAGTCGCTTTTGCTGGCGCTGACGGGAGCTATCTTCTTTTTTGGAGCGCTGTTTGTCTATTTGGTAGTTAAGAGCAGCTTGGTGACGATGCGACAACTGCTGGCGGCTCGCAACGATACGCTAGAGCTGCAGCAGGCGAAGGAGACTGCTGAGGCGATCGCTCAGGCTAAGTCTGAGTTTTTGGCAATGGTCAGTCATGAAATTCGCACGCCGATGAACGGGGTAATCGGCATGACGAGCCTGCTGGATCATACCCAACTGACGGATGAACAGCGGGACTATGTTGAAACCATTCGCCTCAGCGGGGACTCCCTGCTGGCTGTTATCAATGACATCCTGGATTTTTCTAAGGTAGAGTCGGGCAAGCTCGATTTGGAGATTCGGCCCTTTGCGCTGCGAACCTGCTTGGATGAGGTGGTCAATCTGCTGGTGGCAGAAGCCAAATCTAAAGGATTGGAGCTGAACTTGCATGTGGCTCCTACGGTACCTGCTTGGATTCAGGGAGATGTGATTCGGCTGCGGCAGGTGCTAGTCAATTTGCTCAGCAATGCGGTCAAATTTACCGATCAGGGTGAGATTGAGGTAGCCGTAAAGTCCCAGGAAGGCGATCGGCTGCTGTTCACTATTCGAGATACTGGTATCGGCATTCCGGCTGAGCAACAGGCTTCTCTATTTGAACCCTTTTTTCAAGCTGATTCATCTTCCACGCGAAAGTTTGAAGGCACAGGTTTGGGCCTGGCTATTTGCAAGCGATTGGTCAACCTGATGCAGGGACAAATTTGGATTGAAAGCAGGATCGGTCAGGGAACTAAGGTGGGCTTCACAATTGCGGCCCAACCGGCGATCGCGACTGACCTCAACATGTCAAAGCTGTCACAGCCAGCCAAACGCCCTGATGCTGGCGATCGCCCACTCCCTAAGATTTTGCTGGCCGAAGACAGTGCCGTTAATCAAAAAGTTGCGGTCAGAGTCTTTGCTCAGCTTGGCTACACGATTGAGACAGCTACCAACGGGCTAGAGGTTTTGGCGGCCATCCGGCAGCAGCCCTACGACTTCATCTTTATGGACGTGCGGATGCCAGAAATGGACGGCATTGAAGCAACACGCCAACTGCGCCAGATGGCGCTAGATTCGTCGCCTATCATTATTGCGATGACGGCAAGCGTGATGGAGGGCGATCGCGAAAAGTGCCTAGCAGCAGGCATGAATGACTATATTGCTAAACCCATTCGGATAGAAACTGTGCGGGCGACTCTTGATAGCTGGCTGTACTCTTATTGCCCAGTTTCCAATCCACTTCAAAATATTCTTCGGGAGTGAACTGAATTGTAGTGATAGCGATCGCATCCTGAGTTGCTGTATCAATTTCTTCGCAGGCTGACCGGTCCTTTCTAAAGACAGCGATGGCAAGTTTTACATTACTCGCGACCCAAACACTAAAGTTAAACAGAGGGACATCAAGATACGCATTGATGGAAACTTGACTATCGCCCGCGAGTTTCAAAACGGCAAAGTTTTACTCAATATGACAATAAAGAAGGGCGAGGCAACCTTCTGAAGTTAAAAATCAGCTTTGCTCAGTCAAGTAAATCCATTGATGTTCACCCTGGATCAAGTCCCGATTTGAAAGTGACATGCCTGCGATCGCACCAGCAGAATTTGAGTACACTGGAACTCACGAGGTGAGAGCCAATGGTCAACGCAACCCCAGCCATAGCCACTGATACCTGGGTAGTAGCCACCTGGGACGAATTTTTGACGCTAACAGGACATCCCGACCTGGAAAAAGCCCGTTTTTACTACGACCTTGGCTGGATGAGAATTGAAACTATGCCGATTGGTTCAGCCCACGGTCAGGACAACTCAATTCTGGCTGCCGTGGTCAGTCTCTACGGCACCCTAAAAGACATTAGCTATATCTCATTTACCAACGGCAGCTTTCGGAAAGCAGGTGAACGCGAATGCCAGCCAGACTTGGCCTACTACATCGGCCCAGACATCCAGCGTCCCCCCAAAAATAATCAACCCGTCGATGTCGATCGCTATGGCCCACCAGACTTAGCTATTGAAATCTCTGCCAGCACCTTAAGCGACGATCTCGGCCAAAAACGCCTGCTGTACGAGCGGTTAAGCGTCCAGGAATACTGGGTCGTCAATGTAGAGACTGCAACAGTGATTGCGTTTGCGATCGCAGACGGTGGCAGTCGCCAAATTCAGGTCTCCGCAGTCCTCCCCGACTTACCCATATCGGTCATCGAAGAAGCTCTACAGCGCAGCCAAACCGAAGACGACGGAGCCGTCAATCGCTGGCTGTTGAAGCAGTTTAGCTAAGACAGAAGAAATGCTGGCTCATGCTGTCTAATGGTTACTTCACGATCTTCAAGTTCGACGATATGTCAGTTCTCGCTAGGCGTAAAAGAACAGTCTAGCCAGGACTGTGCCGGTGATAGGTTGGGTCTGACCGAGCTCATCTTCCAAAATCAGACCCGGCTCGCCAGTGCCATGACCGGAAAAATGAACGATTTGGGGGACATGCTCTAGGAGCGATCGCCGTAAATCTTTAGTACGCACAGCCCACCGAGCAATCAGCTCAAACTGATGATGACCTGCTGACAGCTTTAGACCCTTTGCAGGGCCTGAATTCATCTATGGCTGTTACCTGGATGCACTTGAACTATCACATCTTCATCTGCCGGGTTCGCTCTACTGCGGCCCTGGCTTCTCCAGTTAAAGCAGCGATCGCGGCTGCTTGAGACAACGATTTTCTCTAATGCAGCTACGTTTTGTTTGAGTTCAACGAGCATCTGGCGTTGAGACTGATCATTGAGACTCTCGATCAGCCGCCGATAAAACCAGAGATAGTCGGCGTTGCATAATTAAAAGATGAATTAGAGGGAATCTGCGATGCAATGTCCAGAGTGCGGAGCCACTCACATCCGTAAGAACGGTAAGAGAAAAGGTAAGCAAAATCACATCTGCGTCGCCTGCGGTCGTCAGTTCATCGACACCTACGAACCTCACCGAGGCTACTCAGATGACGTCAGAGG
>NZ_JASATW010000139.1:0-1083 GCF_030405905.1 Sphaerothrix gracilis Ecp01 | reverse complement strand
CTATAGTTATCCACCATCCATTGTGCACCTGTATGTGATTTTGCTCGAGCTTCAATTACAGATAAATATTTTGAAATATCGTTGGAAGAAATACTTGCTTTCTCTAAGCCTTTTATAGCCATTGGTAAAAGCTCATTGAAAATAAGGTCTTGTGCTGAAATGAGTTTGTTATTCCACTTAAATTGTGTTTCCATGCCATTGCGAGCCGCTTTAAAGAAGTTGTTTTTAACGTCTTTAAAATCCATCTTTTCATGAATCTTGTTATATGCTTCAGATTGCCCAAGCATCAATCCTACCCAAAACACCATATTTGCAATCTCGTCGGTTAGTGTTGGTCCTGCCGGAATATAGCGACACTCAATTCTAAGATGAGGTTTACCTCCTCCAACACCATAACAGACACGGTTCCATTTGTAAACTGTTCCATTGTGCAACTGTAATGCTCTAAGTTTTGGTATGTCTCCTTGTTCTAATTTTTCTAAGCTATCATCGTGCTCATCTGACGTTAACAAACTTCTAAATCGCGAAATATGATCTCTAAAAATATCTGTTACAGTGCCTCTTTCCCAATCGGCACCAAAACTAACGCGCGACTCTTTCTCATGGTGTATAAATGAATTTCTCCTAGTATCAATACTTTGTGTAAACAAAGCAATACGTGTTTCTGCCCATAATTCTCTACCAAAAAGAATAGGCGAATTTGTACATATACTAAGTACTGGTCCTGCTATAGCTTGCGCCCAATTATACTTATCTACAAATTTATCTGGATTAATTTGTAGATGGGTTTGAAAGCTCGTATTGCAGGCTTCTAACATTACACAATCATGTATTAAATTAAGCTCATCAACACCTTTTATATGAATATTAAAATGTTCGCGTCTAGAGGATTTTAACGAATTGTTCAATACATGATATCTGGGTTTGTCTGTTAAGTAATTTTCACCAATATGTTTCAGTCTTAGGGTTGGCAAAATACCTGTTAATACAATCTTAGAATTTTTGGTTTTTGCTGTGTTTTTTGCTTTCTGAAGTAGCACTTCTAGTTTTTGTTGTAAAACTGAAAAGCAATTGTCTTTTAGT
>NZ_JASATW010000138.1:0-1084 GCF_030405905.1 Sphaerothrix gracilis Ecp01 | reverse complement strand
TTTTGAAAAAGAACCAGAAGCTGTAGAGGTAACCCAAGAACTATTAGAGTCTGATGGGTTTAGTGACAATCCAAAATTTACTTGTTTTGTTATAGAAGTTGATAATAAGGTTGAAGGTATGGCTTTAGTTTACAAGAGGTATTCTACTTGGAAAGGAGAGGTTTTGCATTTAGAGGACTTAATTGTAAGTGAATCTCAAAGAGGAAAAAATCTAGGAACTTTACTGTTAGATAAAGTTGTTGCTTACGGAAAATCTCTTGGTGTAAAACGTATTAGTTGGGAGGTATTGGATTGGAACGAGCCTGCAATAAATTTTTATGAAAATAAAGGAGCAAATGTAATGAGAGATTGGGATGTTGTTCATTTAGATGAAAAAGCGATAGAAAACTATTTAAAGAATTGTGATGCGCGTTTATAAATTTGGTGGTGCTTCTGTAAAAGATGCAGATGGTGTAAAAAATTTAGCTTCTGTTTTAAAAGAAACGGGTTATGAAAACACATTGGTGGTTGTTTCTGCTATGGGAAAAACAACCAATGCTATGGAAGTGGTCATCAAAAATTATTTTGAAAATAAAGGTGAATTACAAAGCTCTATTCATGATGTTATAAAATATCACAATGGGATTCTGTTAGATTTATTCGATAATGAAAGACATCAGGTGTTCACTGCTGTAAAAGCCCTTTTTGATGAATTAAATCTGTTTTTTAAAAGCAATAAATCGCCAGATTACAATTACGTTTATGATCAAACTATTGGTTTTGGGGAGTTAATATCTACTACAATAATTAGTCATTATCTTAATGAAATAGGTATAAAAAATACGTGGTTAGATGTAAGAGAATACATAAAGACAGATAACTACTACAGACGCGCTAATGTTAATTGGGATGAGACCCAAGAGTATATTTCTTCAAAATTTAATAAATCGGTACTGAATATTACACAAGGATTTTTGGGTAGCGATTCTAATAATTTTACAACAACTCTAGGGCGCGAAGGCAGTGATTATACTGCAGCAATTTTTGCCTATTGCCTCAATGCCAATAGTGTTACCATTTGGAAAGACGTTCCAGGTGTATTAAA
>NZ_JASATW010000137.1:0-1087 GCF_030405905.1 Sphaerothrix gracilis Ecp01 | reverse complement strand
ATTTAATTGATCGACTTCGAGAAACACGAATCTAAAGTAGAAGAGAGTACGTGCATGGATTTTATCTGTGCATTGTAATTTTAAAATAGATACAATTACTTATTAGAGCTAAGAATACAAAAGTGAAGGCGACAAGTTAAGTAAGGGCGTATGGGGGATGCCTAGGCTCCCAGAGGCGAAGAAGGACGTGATAAGCTGCGAAAAGCTGCGGGGAGATGCACATAATTTTTGATCCGCAGATATCCGAATGGGGCAACCCGGCTGGTTGAAGGCCAGTCATAATCGTTTCGATTAAGCGAACCCGGTGAACTGAAACATCTAAGTAGCCGGAGGAGGAGAAAACAAGAGTGATTCCGAGAGTAGTGGCGAGCGAAATCGGAGAAGCCCAAACCATGATTGTTTCGGCAATTATGGGGTTGTAGGACCACGTGATTCGATGTATAACTGAACTGGAAGCATTTGGAAAGATGCGCCGTAGAGGGTGATAGTCCCGTACGGGTAAGGTTATATTATTGATAGTGGTATCCTGAGTAGTGCGGGGCACGTGAAACCCTGTATGAATTTGGCGGGACCATCCGCTAAGGCTAAATACTCCTGGGAGACCGATAGTGAACTAGTACCGTGAGGGAAAGGTGAAAAGAACCCCGAATAGGGGAGTGAAATAGAACCTGAAACCATACGCTTACAAGCGGTCGGAGCAGTGCTTGCACTGTGACGGCGTGCCTTTTGCATAATGAGCCTACGAGTTGCCGTTACTGGCAAGGTTAAGTTCTTAAGGAACGGAGCCGAAGCGAAAGCGAGTCTTAATAGGGCGCTATAGTCAGTAGTGGCAGACGCGAAACCGTGTGATCTACCCATGGGCAGGGTGAAGCTGTGGTAACACATAGTGGAGGCCCGAACCCGTTGACGTTGAAAAGTCTTGGGATGACCTGTGGGTAGGGGTGAAAGGCCAATCAAACTCGGAAATAGCTCGTACTCCCCGAAATGCATTTAGGTGCAGCGTGCGATTTATAGTTTTACGGAGGTAGAGCTACTGATTGGATGCGGGGGCTTCACCGCCTACCAATTCCTGACAAACTCCGAATGC
>NZ_JASATW010000136.1:0-1151 GCF_030405905.1 Sphaerothrix gracilis Ecp01 | reverse complement strand
AGATATTAATGTCTTTTCCTCTCGCTAACCATTGAGTCTCTATTTACAGCGATGACAGAGAGGTTACTGCGCTTTGTTGAGTAATAAAAGCTTCTGCTGCGCTAGCCGTCAGCGGCTTTGAGAAAAGGTATCCCTGTCCTAGCTCACAACCTAATGCTATTAGCTGTTGAAGCTGAGCATGAGTTTCAATGCCCTCAGCAATAACATTCATATTAAGACTATGAGACAGTGTCACAATTGATTGAACAATAGCTTTACTGTCATCCTTAGTTACTAAACGCTCTACAAAAGAACGATCAATCTTGAGAGTTTGCAATGGAAAACGATGCAAGTAGCTTAAAGAAGAATAGCCAGTACCAAAATCATCAACGCTTAGCTGAATATGCCGAATACTTAGCTCATTGAGTACAGCTTCTGCAACTTGGGCATTGGCCATGAGAGTACTTTCGGTAATTTCTAGTCTGAGAAAATGACTAGCTAGGTTTGCTTGTTCTAAAATACGGTCAAGTTGCAACGGCAAAGCTGATTCTTGTAAATGTTGGATAGAAAGATTAACACTCATTGTCAAATCAGCGAACGAGGGAAATCTAAGCTGCCAGTCCTTAAGCTGTTGACAGGCTTGTGACAGTACCCACTGTTCAATCTCGACAATCAAGCCATTATCTTCAGCAATAGAGATAAACTGATCTGGGGCCACAGTTCCATATACGGGATGATGCCAGCGAAGCAATGCCTCAAAACCTATTAGCTGACTGGTAGAGAGGGAGACAATCGGCTGATAGTTCAAAGAAAGTTCTCTACGACTGAGCGCTTGCTGTAGATCTGTTTCTAATTTGAGCCGTGCTACTACTTGCTCATGCATATTAACGTTGAAGATGGCATAGCTTTGCTTTTCACGCTTAGCCTGATACATAGCAATATCAGCATTACGCAACAGCATTTCAGCAGAGAGATTATTTTCAGTGCTAAGTGCTATACCAATACTTGTGCCAACTGAAACTTCATGCCCTTTGAGATTGAAGGGCTTAGATAATGCTAGGTTAATCCGTTCAGCTACACCGATAGCCTCAGGTAGGGCATGAACATTATCTACCAAGATAGTAAATTCATCACCGCCTAAGCGAGCTAACATATCATTAGCTCTTAAAACT
>NZ_JASATW010000135.1:0-1152 GCF_030405905.1 Sphaerothrix gracilis Ecp01 | reverse complement strand
TTTCAGCTTCCATCATGAAAGCGATCGCCAATAGCAATCCGCCAACAGTGAGTAGAACGTATAGAGTGCTTAGGCTTATGAGTTTGACTATCATGAGAGGCTCCATACTTTTATACCTGATCTGTGCTTTAAATGAGATAGTAAAGCGATCGCCTTGTTTTAGCTTGAAGAACTGGCCTCAAAATTGCTAGTCATTTTGTTCCACCTCATCAAGGTCAATGACATAGACCGTCATGAGAGTTTGCAAGACGACTCGCTTCGGGCCACGAGCCAAGACGACTCCACTGCCATCGAAGCGCTGTAATTGATAGATTCCATTGTGCCCGTTGTGCTCGTAGCTGAGATTGAGTAGTCCTTGGTGTGTTTGGGCAATGCCGACTTCTCTATGCTGTTGTGCTGCTCTTAAATCCGACTCAGCGGCTTGCTGTCTCAGTTGTTGTTCTGGTAGAGAATTATCCATAGTATCCATAGCAAATAGAGTTGATCGCCCAGTTGTGTTGTGTTCTAGAGAGCAATTCCTACTTGTTGGAGCTGCGCTTGAATCTCGTGATTGCGCAGATGCTTACCTTTGCCGTAGGCATTGCGCCATTGCAGTCCGCTGATCTGAGCGGGCTTTCTGAGCTTTTGGGTATTAGTGCGATCGCTCACGTGTGCGATATGCCTGTTGCTTATATGTGCATGCTAAGCTGGTATACAGTCATAGTCAAGGACTTGCATACGAGCAGAACAAATAAGTGCTTAATAGCGTAATAACTGTAATTGCTGCAGTCAGAAGGGTTCGAGCGTTATCAAAATACTAAAACAACTCAAAATAGTGATGGCATGGATGATTAAAGTACTTTGTAAAGTGCTTTAGAGCATATACGCTATTGATGCTTAGAGTTTTTTACATAATCTGCGGGCTTGTGTCAGGTTCAAAAGTATAGAAGCACTGAAGTGATTAATTCCTAGTTTGATATAAGCGTATATGAGCTAAAATTACTACGCTCTGTTGATGGCGATCGCGTATGGCTGAATGTTTTTCAATTAGGCCACGGATTGCCTCGCACGAGATGCTAGCCAAGAAAGTCTGCAGACGATATCGTGGTGAGCTATCACTGCTGTTGGTATAGGGATGACTCATGGCAATATTCGGATATTCCCTGGTTGCAT
>NZ_JASATW010000134.1:0-1161 GCF_030405905.1 Sphaerothrix gracilis Ecp01 | reverse complement strand
TAGTGACCTCGATATCCCAATTAGCCCAACAAACTCTGGCCATAACCGGCTTGAGCCTGCTGTCTATGCCTACGGCGATCGCCCAGTCTGAACCGACCGATTTCAGCCTCAGCCGCGACTGCGCCGCGAGTCTCAGCCAAATGATTAGCGACATTGAAACGGGCCGCACCGCTGAGGTAGTCGCCACTGACTATGCCCTAGCGGACTGGGGCTATTCTGAGGGCTACCCGGCTACCGCTCCCCAAGCGGCGATTCTGCGTCTCAGCGGTACGGCTGCGCCCTCAGTGATGAATTCGCCTCGGTTGATGAATACGCTCAGCGATCGCCTGATTGCAGACTGCGCTGCGGTCAGCTTGGTTATCTTTCAGCTTGACCAGCCCTTTAGCGAAGTGATGTATGGGCGAGTGGGCGATCGCGTGGTGCCTTTTAGCTGCGCTGAATCGGCTGACAGCACTTATCCCAGTTGGGGTGAGCGAGTTTGTTGGCAGTAGTTTAAGGCGATCGCTCATCCCCAAAAGTCTCCGCGTCCCTGAGCCTCTCTCTCCGCGTCCTTACGCTAACCGACAGCGCTTGGTGAGGATGACCTTGACTTCACCGGGCTTGCCGGTGGGTTTGCTCTGACATGGGTAGACCGTCTGAAAAGAGATGATGAATAAACTATAAACAGGTTCAGCTCAGAACTGGAGAGAAAAGATGATTATATTGAAACACTCTACCTATTTACCTGTAAGAGGCTCTTAGGTGGAAACTTTTTTTCTAGGAATAGTTAGGTAGTTAGGTGAACCACTTCCCATATCCTTTTGCAGGTTTTTTTGAGACTGGTGACCGCTATGAATTCTCCTGCGTAGCAGGAGCAGAACCATTAAGTGTAGCTTTGGCCCCCACCGTAATGTCCCAACTGAAATAGGCTGAAAGGGCGGCAACCTGAGCATCAATTTCTTCTGATGGAATGCCTGCCTTTTGAGCCGCTGCCTCTATATGATCTGGAGAGACTGGCTCTAGCGGATCGAGATACGGCCAAACACCATCGAGATCCTGTGTTGGCAAAATGCAGCCAAACTTAGAATGCAATTTGCCCAATGCAGTCCAGGCCGCGCCGCGAGGGCTTTTGTCTGGATCCTGGAGAACACGCTGTGAGAACAGATCACGAATCTCATCGGG
>NZ_JASATW010000133.1:0-1165 GCF_030405905.1 Sphaerothrix gracilis Ecp01 | reverse complement strand
TCATCGCAGACTGAAAATACTTGTCAGCGAGAGCTTTGGAATACACCACGAGACTTTCTTGAATATGCGAATTATGTTCCGCTCGATGCGGCTGTTAAGTTTCGAGAGATTGAGTATTCTATTCAGCTTGAGCGTATGAGCAGAGCAGAGTTCATCAACGCTTTTGACCTCTCATCTATAGACCTATTTCCTGAGGAAGCGGAAGCATTGCAACGCTTAAATGTTTTGGATGAAATTAGGAGCAGTCAGTAAATGAATATTGATGAAAAAAACAAAAAGTATCAAGCTGAGGAAGACATTGAGCTGCCCGAATGGGCAGGAAAGCTAGTGAAGTTTTCTTACTTAGGCTTTGGCTTATTTCTGTTAGTATCGTCGCTATTTCTTTTAGGCTGCTCATCTGCTGGAGCTTCTGATGGCTTGAATTGGCAAAGTGCTACTTCAGTTATCTCGGAGGAAAGAGCTAAAGAAATTATTGCTGAGAACTCAGCCGAGTCAGCCAATAGAGACTCAATTTTAGAAACGATGCGGGTCTTTCAGTCTGATGAAGGCTTGTTGTTTGTTGACTTCAATTCGCCAGAATTGACGGGGCGCTTAGGTAGCTTGCATGTCATTTATGACAGTGAAGACAACCTGATTTTTGGTCGTTATCTACCTTCCAGATTGCCTGAAGGAGTACCTACCCTTCAGCTTTCAGAACGTACTAGCGGCGGCTATCCTTGTCTGGTTATTAATAGCGATCCGACTGAAACAGAAATCACTCAATACACGCTTTGCTATCAGGGCGCAGATTGGGTTGTTGTCGATGAAGCAGCTGTTGGTTACTAATGTCTAGAGCTGATATCCATTTGCCTAGTGTTTTAGCCGATCTCACGAACGTTCAGCGTGAGCGACTACGGCAAGGTATTGATACCTTGACTCAGCAAGGCGTTAGCCCTGGTGATGCTTGGCAGGTCGTATCGACCCGGCAGCGGCAGGCTGACTTGCCAACCTACGCGCCAACGGCTGACGAGCAGGAAACCTTAAATCGGGCTGCGCAGCAGCTAACAGGTCAGCAGTCAGGTATAGAGCGATCGCCTGCAATAGAGCTGTCCCCTCAGCTTTCCAGTACAGCGGCAGCTAACAGCGATAGCTCAGGTGATAGCGGTATCGAGCAGGTAGAGGAAGA
>NZ_JASATW010000132.1:0-1179 GCF_030405905.1 Sphaerothrix gracilis Ecp01 | reverse complement strand
TGGGTTTAAATCCAAAGCCTTTTTAACATTTTATCTAAAGATTATTCGTTTTCTGAAGTTTTTACAATTTTAAACTCAGAACGTCTGTTTTGAGCATGTTGCTCATCGGAGCAATTAGCACCACAATCAATTTTAGGTTCGGTTTCACCCTTACCTTCAGCAGCGATACGCGAGGCATCGATACCTTTAGAGATGACGTATTGTTGCGTGCTCTTAGCTCTACGTTGCGATAGTCTTTGGTTATAAGAGTTAGAACCTCTACTATCTGTATGAGATGTCGCATTGATAACCAAATCTGGATACTTGTTCATGATTTGAACTAGTTTATCCAATTCAAAAGCTGCCTGAGCAGTGATATTAGATTTGTCGAAGTCAAAATAGATAGGGTTAAGTACGATTTCATCAGGAGTCATAATTTTTTCAATAGGATCTAAAGAAATTTGAACCGCTAGCTCTTCCTCGCTCGTCCCTTTAACAGGCACTTTTTTGCTTTCAAAATCTTCCATTACAACTTCTAGTTCAGAGTCCTGCTCGCACTCAACAATAAATTCAGCAACACCTTCTTCGTTTGTGGTTTTTGTAACGACCTTATTACCTTCAGCATCGTATAACGAAACAGAAGCTCCGTTTAAAGGCGCTCTGGTAACATCATCCAATACAGTAGCCGTAATTAAAACATCACAAAGTGGTTGAAGTTTTTTAAATGCGTAGACGTCATCGCTACCTTGCCCACCATCTCTATTAGAAGATACAAAACCTTCTTCGGTTTCTTCATTAATAGAGAACGCAAAATCATCACCATTACTGTTAATAGGAATACCAACATTTCTAACAGGTGCCATTTTACCATCTATAACTTTGGTATAAAACACATCCATACCACCTAGACCTAAATGGCCATTAGAAGAGAAATAAAGGGTGTTGTTACTGCTTATGTAAGGGAACATTTCTTGTCCTTCAGTATTCACTTTTTGCCCTAAGTTTTCAGGCTCACCAATAGTACCATCTTCATTGATTGCCGCTTTGTAAATATCAAAGTTACCATAGCCACCAGGCATATTAGATGAAAAATATAATGTAGCACCATCTGCACTTACAGAAGGATTTTTAACAGAATAGTTTTCGCTATTAACAGCCAAACTTTCAATAGTGTCCCAATCGTCACCTAACTTAGTAGCT
>NZ_JASATW010000131.1:0-1183 GCF_030405905.1 Sphaerothrix gracilis Ecp01 | reverse complement strand
CGTAGGCGTCTTGGGAGAACCAATATAGCGAGCTGCGCCAATCGCCAGATAGTCCACAATCCAGTATTCCAGAATGCCGAGCGCTTCATACTCGGCCAGCTTGTAGAGATAATCATCGCGCCAGTTGGTTGAGCTGACTTCAACCGCTAGTTGAATCGGTTCTTCTAAAGCTGCATACGCCTTTGGGTCAGACGTCCACAGATCCTTATCGATCACGCTTACATCTGGCGTTCGCCCTTGGACTAAACCATCATCGCGAGTTGTTTTCACAGAGGCAAAGCGACTGATTTTATAGTTAAGCTGGCTGTGCTTAACCTGCTCGCGAAACGCATCGTAGATAAAGTCCGCAACATCATCGTGGGCGCGGGTTGCCATCAGTTGAACAAGCTGACCATTGACCAGTTCATAGCGTTTACCATCATCAGGGTAAGCTTCTAGAAAATCTAGAAAGCTGAGAGGCTGAGCGATCGCTTGAGTCATAGCAACTGGCGACCTCGTTAAAGGATAAAGGTTACGGGAATGGTTTTAGTGTAACGCTCTGATTGACTAGCGCTGCATCAGAGCAAATGTGCCAGCTTCTTATACTACTGTCCAATATCAGGCTAAGTGGGATCTTCCCAACTCTCGGTGATCTAAGCTGGCTAATGCTCTGAACCCTAGCTCTTTATTCCTTTGGGCGATCGCACTTGAAGATATTCGACAGAGATATTGCCGTTTAGCGCTTTTGAGTAGGTTCTCAGAGCCATACTGCGCTCGTGTCTCAAGAACAGCTAGCGATCGCTTATCTTTTATCAAACAAAGAGCCAGCTTACTTATTACAAAGACGTTATGGAGACGTTATAGGCGATCGCCCTATGTTCGCTTACCTTTCAGCGATCGCATTAACATGTTCTCTTTTCATTGAAAGAGCGATTTTAATACAAGTTTTTATGCACAAATAACTTGTATTATTTAGAGGTATTTGTGCGTATAAAACATGTTGTACAGGTTTATACGCTTGAACATGTTCTATTTGTATATAGATCGGGTTGCGCTGAGATGCCTTAAACAATATGCCCAAAACGCTTGCACAGCAGTAGTTACAGCGATTATGACTAAAAGTGTGGCAATACACCACGCGTACAAAACACATGCGCGTATATAACAAGTTTTACAACGTAGGCATATTTTATAACATGTAAAC
>NZ_JASATW010000130.1:0-1198 GCF_030405905.1 Sphaerothrix gracilis Ecp01 | reverse complement strand
CAGAGGTTCCCTCGAGGAAAAACGGTATGGGCGACCTTCGCCGTTTCCACCGGTACAACATACTCAGCTTGGGGGCGTAGCGACATTATTGCCTTTTCCTGATGCACTCAACGATTGCCCTCATTATCAATCTCTAGCTACAGACTCACAGGTATCGTTAAGCAATATTTCGCCACCAGTATCGCTTTTGGTGAAACTACGCACTCTGGAAACGAGACTTCAAGGATTTCATACCAAATCCGTTTGACTCACCCCCGAAACGATCGTTCTCTAGGCGGGCCACCAATGGTAGTTCGTCAAGGCTTTGATGTCGTCTTGCATCGTCAGCAGGGTACGGCAGCGATCGCCGAGAATAGTCTCTAAATCATCGAGACTGTCAAAACACTGATTTGCTAACGGCTCATCCGTAAGTCACCAGAGCCGTTCAGCGGGTTGCAGTTCAGGAGAATAGGGCGGCAAGACCTCTAGATGAATCCCTTCTGGAACCACGACCGTTTGGCTACAGTGCCATCCCGCTCCATCGATGACTAAGGAATGTGCTTGTGAGGACCTGCCCCGACTTCGTGAGCAAAATTGGCGAGGGCTTGATTGAACCAGGCGCTATTGACGCGCGGCAGAATCAGCCATTCGCTTTGCCCGGTGCTGGGATGGACAAAGCCATAGACACGACTTGGCAAGTTACGAGCAGAGAAAAAAGCTGTTATGGCGATCGGCAATTCAAGCAGGCATCATCACCTCCAGAATTTGCTCAGTTGAGCGTCCCTGCTGAAGTAACCCTTGGGTCATCTCTAGCAGTTGATGCAGAGCTTCGCGTCCCAGAGTGTAAAGTCGCTGCCCTATCGTTTGCTGTTGGGGTTTTGCAAACTGCAACCGTTCTGATTTTTGCCCAGAACAAGTCGCCGTCTGCAAAATCGACTGCGCTACGCAACTTAAGCAGAAGTGGCGTTTGACCGCTTCCTCGTTGCGTAGCTGAGCCGATTCAAAGCCGACCAACTGTTCGGCAAACTCATGAAAAGTCTCGACAGGCCAGCGATAACTCCAGGTGGCAAAGCTGCGAGCACTGTCCCAATGCAAGGCATCGGTCAACAAAAACCGAGGGGCGTCACTGAGCTCAGCGCTTTCGTGAACAATGACTAAGCGTTTGCGGCCATACTTCTTCAGTCGCACTACCTTGGTGAAGGCCCAAATCTGTCGCTGC
>NZ_JASATW010000013.1:155624-167999 GCF_030405905.1 Sphaerothrix gracilis Ecp01 | reverse complement strand
CGCTTTGTCGCCTGTGATAATGGGTAGCTGCGGCAGCACGTGGTTTTCTAAGTCCTGCCGCGTCACCCCCACCACTTTTTGATTTAGCTCCTGGAGCAGATCTACTACTCGCCGCCCCACTCGCCCCAGCCCTAGCACAATCACGTGCCCTTTCTGGGGTACAGGCGGACGGCGGGCCAAGAACTGAAACTTCAGGGTCAGCAGCTTTTCGGTCAGCAGGGCGTAGAGGACGCCAATAAAAGCAGTGCCTGCCAAAGTTAGGCCCAGGCTAAACAACCGCAGCCACCAGGGCAGGGAAATTGTCGGCACAAACTCGCTAAAGAGATCGCCATAGCCCCCCAGCAGCAGCACAATCGTGGCGTAAAAAGCATCTAAAACGGAAAGGGCCGGGTAGTTGAGCCAGAGCAGAACTGTGCCGGTGCTGCAGAGCACAACGATGGTGAGGCTACAGAGCAAGACCACCCGCCGCATTTGATGCCGGTAGTTAGCTTGCCAAAGCTGCATGAGACTTTGCCAAAGCGTTTGCCGACTGCGCAGCGATCGCAGACCGCGCCAAAGCTTTTTGTGAAGCTGACGGCTTGACTTAGAGCGCGCTAGGGCTTGGGGCCTTTCTGGTTCGGCTTCAACAATGACAACGGTATCCCCCGCCCGTACTGGCGTATTGGGCAGCCAGGTGTAAAACTGGGCCGAAGGGCTAAGCGGATTGGTGGTGCGGCTCATCTGAGTAGGGCTAAGGCCCATCTCATTGGCGGCAAAGTGGCGCAAAACTCGACGGTTGCGGTTCTCCAGTTCGTGTAGGCGACGGCGATCGCACCAGCGATGCTGCGGCGTAATTTTTTGCTTCACTACTTTGAAGCGATAGCCATCAAGCTGGAAAAAGCCTTTGAGATGATCCCCAAAAGCGGCTAGGGCAAAAGCCGAGGCGGAAAGCTGGGTCGGCTCAAAGGCAACAAAATTATCAAGCTGATGAGCCAAAACCTGATTGAGATTTTGCTGATCTGATCGCACAACTAGCCGGATATAGGGATTGAGTACCCGGGCGGTGAGGGCCGCCTCAATGTTGACTCGCTCACTGTCTGTCACCAGCAGGGCGGCTCGGCAGCGGCTGACACCGGCCTGCTTCAGGGTGTCGGCGTAGCGGCAGTCTCCCAGCAGCAGATTTTCGAGCAGATCTGGCAGATTGGCCACTTCCCAATGTTCGGCGGCGACTAAGTCAATAGCGCTGACGCTGACGCCAAAAGTCTTCAGATTGGCCACGCAGTGCTGGCCCAAACTGCCCAACCCACAGACCAAGAAGCAATCGGAGACGTGGGTGGCGTCAGGATCAGGGGATTGCAAATGGGTCAGATCGGCGTTCACAAACTCAGGCAGCAGCTAACGGATTGGGCCTATTTTAAACCGGAACTTTAGCAGGCTTTGAGAAAATCTTGGCGATCGCCAAAAGCAGCTTTCAAATGACAATTCTGAGTTTTGCAAGTCCTGTAAAGTGGACATTCACGGTATTGATGGGTCGCTGGCGGGAAAATGGGGTCAAGATTGCGGCTAGGAGGCTGTAGTGAACGAGATTAAGGGCTATTTTGCGGCTTTGGTCAATCCGGCGCTGAGCCGCAATGCCGTCAAGGTGGCGGCTATTGTCGGTTCAATGCTGATGCTGATCAACCACGGCCCGGCGCTGATCCAAAATCGGATGACAGGGGCGCGCTGGGCTTCGGCGCTGTTGACCTATTTTGTTCCCTACGGCGTCAATATTCACGGCCAGTACATCAGCCAGCGCCAGCCTAGAAAGTAGCGGCGTGGCAGCGGGTGACGAGAGCTATTGAGCTGAGTGCAGGCTAAAACGCTTCTGCTTCCCGCTTTCTAAAAGCGATCGTAAACATATATTTTCATCCAATAAAATAAATTGCCGTTTGATACTTTTCCCAATATTCTATTAGCCTTAGGACGCTGCAAATCCTGGCGATCGCCGTCAGGGATGTAGTCCCTCAACTCTGTTAACAGCACGCAGTCTCAGCCGCATGGAAGAACAGCAAAAACCCACCGTTGTGATCACAGGAGCCTCGTCGGGGGTTGGCCTCTATGCCGCCAAAGCCTTAGCAAATAAGGGGTGGCATGTAGTAATGGCCTGCCGCAACCTAGAAAAGGCCGAGCAAATGGCTCAGTCAGTCGGCATTCCTCAGGGAAGCTACACGCTGATGCAGATTGACTTAGCTTCCTTAGACAGCGTGCGCAACTTTGTCAAAACCTTCCGCGAAACTGGGAAATCCTTAGAAGCCCTAGTTTGCAATGCCGCTGTTTATCTGCCCCTGCTCAAGGAGCCACTCCGCAGCCAGGAAGGCTATGAGCTGAGCGTAGCCACAAATCATCTGGGTCACTTCCTGCTGTGCAATCTGATGCTAGAAGATCTTAAACATTCTGGCGCTGAGAGTCCTAGGCTCGTCATCCTCGGAACTGTCACCGCCAATCCCAAGGAGCTAGGGGGTAAGATTCCCATTCCTGCTCCACCAGACTTAGGCAACCTGGAAGGCTTCGCAGCGGGCTTTAAAGCGCCCATCGCTATGATCAATGGCAAAAAGTTTAAGTCAGGCAAAGCCTACAAAGACAGCAAGCTCTGCAACGTATTGACCATGCGAGAGCTGCATCGTCGCTATCATGACTCAACCGGAATTATCTTCAGCTCGCTCTATCCCGGCTGCGTAGCAGATACCCCTCTCTTCCGCAATCATTATTCTCTGTTCCAAAAGATTTTTCCCTGGTTTCAGAAAAATATTACTGGCGGCTATGTTTCTCAAGATCTAGCGGGTAAACGGGTGGCAGCGGTTGTGGCCGATCCAGACTATCGGCAGTCAGGTGCTTACTGGAGCTGGGGCAACCGCCAAAAAGAAGGTCGTCAGTCTTTTGAGCAGGAAGTCTCAAACGAAGCGCTAGACGACGATAAGGCCCAGCGACTGTGGGAACTCAGCGAAAAGCTGGTGGGCCTTAGCTAGAGGGCCGCAGCCCTGAAATCTCAGTAGGCTATTAGAGAAATTAGACAAGAAATCGGCTTGAGCTGAGCTTAGGCCGATTTTTTTGCTGTGACTATTCGGCTGTAAGTTGCTCACTCCTCTGCCAGTCACCGCGCTTTGCCCAATAGACAGGTGACGCCTGCTTAATATTTCAACGAAGTGGCAACGGCACTCGTATGGGCTCTAGCTTGAACTGGGAACTCTTCTAAGCGCAGCTATTCGGGCCTAGTCTTATGCTGAAGAAACCTCAATCCTGCAAAAGATATCAGGGTTTATTGACCGTTTTTATCCTGGCTCTAACGCTCAACTGGCTGACTTTCTACCTGCATTTTTCAGACTTTGGCCTTGTGGCAGACGACTACTCACGTCTGACAGAAGCGATGCAGCTAAGGCTAACTGCAGACGGTGTCACCCGGCTTCAGGATGCAATTTTATACCAAGGTCGCCCAGTCCATAATGGCCTAATTTTGTTGTTTCTATGGCTGGGTTTTAATCTAGGCGGCCTCAGCGGCATCTATCTAATTGGTCTGTTAGTTGGCGCAGTGAATGCTGTCCTACTGTATATGCTGGTTAATCAGCTTACAAAAGCGCCATATGTGAGCTTATTCAGCACTCTATTTTATTTATTATTTCCGGCCCATACGCTACAGCTCTGGCCCACTGCCATCTTTGGCATACAGACGGCGATCGCTTTTTTGCTCTTAGGGCTGAACTGTTATTTAAGCAAACGTAGGGTACTGTCTTACCTCTTAGCCTTCATTGTGCTGCTGACCTATGAGCCGGTCTATACAATCTTTTTGGCCGCCCCTCTGCTCAAACTAAAAAAGATTAGATTTTCTAGAGAAATTGCTTTACATATTGCTGTCACAGCTTCTCTTTTTCTAGTATCAACAACCGTCAAAAAGTTTTTACTGGCCGATAACCGACTCAGCAATTTAGATCTATTGGATCTCGCTAGGCATTTAGTTCGCAATATTGTTTATGGCCCACCTGTCAGTATTACCAGCTATTTCTATCGCTTCATCAGTGGCATTATTCCTGTAAGCATTGCTCAAGCCTTTTTGCTGCTATTTGCGGCAGTACTTTTCTATTTTTTACTCAGACAAGTTTGCAAAGATCAGTACCTAAAGCAAGCTATTCAACCGCACCGCCACAATAAATCTGTTTATCAAAGCTTAGCTAGAATTGCTGCCACAGGATTGCTGCTATCTTATTTTTCCTATCCCCTCTCTTTAAGTACTAACGTCCTTTCGGTAAGCGGCAGAACCTCTAGAATTCACATAGCTGCAAGTATTGGTACTGCGATTTTCTTAGGGGCGATTGCAGGCTTTTTGATCATCTCAAGTAAGAAAAAGAGAAAAAAGCTGGTTATTGTTTTAATGTCAGTTTTGCTTTCTGGGCTAGTGGGCTTTGGCTGGGACGTTCAAAAGCAGTATGCAGCTAACTGGGAGATACAGAAGGCGTTCTGGACTGATGTGATTAGTCTGACACCTGATTTGGAAAAAGGCGACTTAATTTTAGTTGAGGGTTATGAAGGCGTTCGAGAGCCAAATTTTATCGATGCGTTTGAATTTAGTAAAGATGCTATTTTGAACTATGGTATTTATCAGGTTCCTTATTACAGCTCTTATTTTCAGAGTGGTGAGCTAAAACATCATAATTCTCTGAAGCTGCATTTCTTAAAGCCTGATTGGAGAAATCATATTCTCAACAACAATAATCTGATTGAGGTTGATATTAATTCTACCTACGGCAAAGGGATCGAACCAAATCAGGTGCTAGAGTACAAGCCCCAAAACGTGATTTTTCTTGAGATAAACAGCGGTAGGCTTGTTCGCGTCAATCAGCCTATTAGCGTCAGCAATAAAGTATTAGCCCTCAAAACTCAGGATAAAGTTTTTGACCTCAACCATCAGTCATTTGAGGTTGGCTATCTCTATGATGCCTTGATTTCTAAATAAGATACGTCTATTTAGAAGAAGCAGAAATCCCTGTTGTTTGTGGAATGCGACAGTATCGAGACTCTGCAGAATGGTGCGTTACGGTGATGCCTTTAGCGACCTGCAGTGAGTTCAAGCGGCTCAGCTAGGACTTAGCGTGCATTGACGAGACTCAGATACCGCTGTATACCAATCGAGTAATACAAACGAGTAGGCATCGTGGCACAAAATTCTTCTGCTTCAACCACTGCTGAAACCGATTGGCCGCAGCTTTTACAGCAGCTGATCGATCGGCAATCACTTTCTAGCAGTCAGGCCGAATTGCTGATGCGAGGATGGCTGACTGAGACTATACCGCCGGTTCTATCGGGCGCAATTTTAGCGGCAATTCAGGCCAAAGGCGTTTCTGCTGAGGAGCTAGCCGGTATGGCGCGAGTATTGCAAGCTCAGTCCCTAGGTGGCGAAACAACCGATCCGGATATGCCCTCCCCTCTGATTGATACCTGTGGGACGGGGGGGGATGGTGCTCAGACTTTCAATATCTCAACGGCAGTGGCTTTTGTCGTAGCCGCTGCCGGGGTTGCCGTCGCCAAACATGGCAATCGCTCAGCCTCCAGCAAAGTTGGCTCAGCCGATGTGTTAGAAGCGCTTGGCGTCAACCTCAGTGCCGATCCCCAGAAAGTAAAAGCGGCGGTTAAAGAGGTTGGTATTACCTTTTTGTTTGCTAGAGGTTGGCATCCGGCGATGAAAGCGGTGGCCCCTTTACGCGGCACGCTAAAAGTACGCACCGTTTTCAATCTGCTGGGGCCGCTGGTCAATCCCCTACGCCCGACCGGGCAGGTCATTGGTGTTTTTGATCCGGTTGTGCTAGAGCCGATGGCTGAGGCGCTGAATCAGTTAAATATATCCCAGGCTATTGTGCTGCATGGCCGGGAAAAACTAGATGAGGCTGGTTTGGCGGCTAAAACTGACTTGGCTGTTTTGGCAGGGGGAGCAGTGCAGAGAGTTGTGCTAGATCCGGCTGAGCTAGGACTGGCCCAGGCCCCAACTTCAGCGCTGCGTGGTGGCGAGGTCGCAGAAAATTCCAGCATTTTACGCAGCCTGCTTCAGGGCAAAGGAACCCAGGCTCATCAGGACGTGGTGGCACTCAATGCGGCTCTGGCGTTGCAGGTTGCTGAAGCCGTCAGCGGCTCAGACGACTTGGATACCTACCGCCAAGGTGTACAGCAGGCAAAGCAGATTCTCAGCAGCGGGGCTGCTTGGCAAAAGCTGGAGCAGCTCGTCAGCTTCTTAAAGTGATCGGATGCGGCTTGAGGCGGTGGGCCGTTTGAGTCGAGATAGCGTTTAGTAAAGAACAATGCTGTTCTGACCCACTGACAGGCCATAAGAGCCGTAAAAATCCTGGCCGAGCAGCCCGACAGTGCCACCAATAGCGACGGTGACGGATTCTTTCCGCAGTCCGCCTGCTTCTACGAAGTCAATGTAGCCGATGGGCAGAGAGACAACGCTGCCGTCGGCGATTGTCACTCGCGCCTCGCCCACAATTACGACCCCCAAGGCATCGGCCATCGCTGGCGTGATCAGCGTACCGCTAGCGCCCGTATCAAACAGCATAGGAAAGGTGTGTTTGCCGTTTTGCCCCTGCATGGTGACTGAAACAACCGGGATGCCGCTTTGGCGTCCCGCAATTGGAATTGTTGCCTTGCGTCCGTCAGCCGCAACGCTAGCGGCAATGCGAGCTGAGGGGCTAGTGGTTTTGCCCGCTGCGCTGGCCTGAGCATTGGTGAGATGCTTTTGGTATTCCTGAATTTTCTGCTGTGCTGTAGCGTGGTTGGCGCTTTCAGTAGGGACTTTTTGTAAATAGGCGATCGCCTTCTGCCACCGCGCCGCCGCCAGTTTCCAGTCTTCAGTAGACTGCGCTGTCTGGCCGATAGAAACCGCGCTGGTGGCCGCATTGACGCCCTCACGAAAGTAATCTCGCTGAGGCTGAGAGTCTGTCGCTTCCGGCTCGGCTACAGGGGGTTCTGCCGTCTCTACGCTAGCGGTGATCACTTCTGTCGCTGGGGCTGGTTCGGGCACAGATACGTCTGATTCGGCTGCAACTCTAGGATCTCCGCACCCCGTCAGGCCGGTAGCTATACCACCTGCCAACAGCACAGCACTTAGGGCAGTTTGGGCATAAAAATGCATGGTTGTCACCAATCTCTCATCTACATGCTGAAAAGAACTACAGTCCCTAGTCAGAGTTTTCCCGGACGGCATAAGATAGTATGCTAAAGCGCTTCGTCTTGGCGATTTCTTGAGAAAAGTTTTATGGCTGTTTCCACTGCTCAACCGGCTTTTTTGGTTTTAGCTGATGGCTCTGTTTATAAGGGGTGGTCGTTTGGAGCCTCTGGCACCATTATGGGGGAGGTTGTTTTCAATACTGGCATGACGGGCTATCAGGAGGTACTCACCGATCCTAGCTATCGTGGGCAGATTGTCACCTTTACATATCCAGAACTCGGCAATACAGGCGTCAATCCTGAAGATGAAGAATCGGTTCAGCCCCAGGTCAAAGGGGCGATCGCTCGCAACATCTGTGAGCGTCCCAGCAACTGGCGCTCTACCCAGTCTCTGCCCGACTACCTAAAACAGCACCGCATCCCTGGAATCTATGGCATCGACACCCGCGCCCTAACCCGTAAGCTCCGCAGCGTCGGCGCGATGAATGGCGTCATCTCCAACGAAATTTTAGACGCTGATGAACTGCTGCGACAGCTCCAGGAGGCTCCCAGCATGGAGGGTCTTAACCTGGTGAGAGACGTGACAACGCCCGAAATTTATGAATGGGTCGAAAAGACCGATGGAGCCTGGGAATTTGGCGCCGATCCCGCTGCGGACACGGCAGAATCTTTCACCGTTGTCGCTATTGATTTTGGCATCAAGCGCAACATTCTGCGGCGACTGGCCAGCTACGGCTGCCGCGTGATTGTGGTTCCGGTCGATACTCCAGCTGAAACCATCTTGAGCTATCAGCCAGACGGCATTTTTCTCTCCAATGGGCCGGGGGATCCTGCCGCTGTCAAAGAAGCCCCTGAAATTGTTCGGGCCCTGATGGACAGCCAACTGCCTACCTTCGGCATCTGCATGGGCCATCAAATTTTGGGGCTGTCAATGGGGGCGGAAACCTTCAAGCTCAAGTTTGGTCACCGGGGCCTCAACCAGCCCTGCGGCCTCAAACGCCAGGTTGAGATCACCAGCCAAAATCACGGCTTCGCCATTGACGCCGATTCAGTGTCTGACGCTGAAGTTGAAGTGACTCATCTCAACTTGAACGATCGCACAGTAGCGGGCATTCGGCACAAGAGCCTGCCTATTTTCTCAGTGCAGTATCACCCTGAAGCCAGTCCTGGCCCCCACGACGCGGACTATCTGTTTGCCCAGTTTGTCGAGTCTATGCGCCAGCATCGTCAGACTAAAGGTCTGCCACTGGATATCAGTTCATAACTTTTCAAATCAGGTCTGCGGCAAAGCGTGGAAAAATTGCCTAAAATCTTGAGAACAGATAACACTCTCTTGAAGTCAATTCAGGACTAACCTATACTGTAGCGGCTAATTATGTCAGAGACTATAGGAGGTTCCCATAGCTGAGCCATTAAACCTAACTGTGAGTTTGAGAGGCACACGCGAAGTTAGGGGAACATGTCAAATATTCCGCCTCACGGGTTTGCTTGACGCTTTCTCGGAGCCGACCTTTCGTAAGGTCCTGGCTAACTGTATCGACAGCGGGCCAGCCCACATCATCCTAGACCTGTCCGGCATCGATTTTGTCGATAGTTCGGGGTTGGGTGCGATGGTGCAAATGGTTAAGAAAGCTCAGACAGCCGGCGGGAGTCTTCAGGTTGTTTCCAACCCGCGAGTCACTCAAACGGTAAAGCTTGTTCGTCTAGAAAAGTTTCTGTCGCTTCAGCCTTCAGTTGATGTGGCAGTTGAAAGCTTAAGCAATTCATCTAGTTAAGCATCTGGGCTGATTTTAGAGCTTTGTCAGGCTGGATCGAGTCAAGCTTTATCCAGCCTGATAGGCTGCTTTTGGCTATCACTAGCAGAAAAGGCATCATGATGACAGACCCCCCTCTGCGACAGATAGGCTCAATCTCCGCTGGGGGTAGTTTATGACGCCAGAGAATGAGCCGAAGGCACCTGCAGCAGAGTCTGAAAAACTTTGGTTGCAGGCAGCCCAAATCTTTCTGAACTCCTCGGACAGGCCGGTTGAGCGGTTTTCTCCGGCGGCACTGGCTTATTTGGGCGACGCGGTTTATGAACTCTACATGCGAACTTATTACCTAGAGCCGCCCCGTCGCATCCAGACCTATCACCGACAAGTGGTGGCTCAGGTGCGGGCTGAAGCGCAGGCGCACCACCTGCAGCAGGTTGAAAAGCACCTAACAGATTTAGAAAAAGAGGTGCTGCGACGAGGGCGAAATGCGACGCCCAAACGCCGGAGCCGCGCCACTCCTAAGATTTATCAGCAGGCTACCAGCTTTGAAACGTTAATTGGCTATCTCTATCTAACTGATATATCTCGTCTCAAAGCGGTGCTAGATTTGCTAGAACTACCGACGACGGAGTAAGAGGCTGTAGCCGCTTTGTTGTTTATCCTTTTGTCTTTCTTTTAGCTCAATATGGCTCACAATCGTAAACCTGATCGCCGTTCTTCTCGTTCAGAGCGGCCTCGACTGAAGCGATCGCCTCAGCCACAATCCCGCCAGCGTCAGGGATCCGGTCGCCCCCAGCGACACATTGCACCGCCGAAGCGCTTAAACTCAGAACCGCCAACTCCAGAGGCCGCGCCTGAAACTAGTGAGGTGGCTGAAGTTGAAGAAGTGGAGCTGATCTATGGCCGTCATGCCGTCGAAGCGGCGATCGCGGGCGATCGCACTCTCAACCGCCTTTGGATCAATGCGAAGCTGCGCTATGATTCTCGCTTTCACCCCCTATTAACTGAGGCCAAAGCAAACGGCACGGTGATTGATGAAGTTGATCATCGTCGTCTGAGTCAGCTAACTCAGGGAGCTAACCACCAGGGGATCGCGGCTCAGGTGGCCTCCTATGACTATGTTGAGCTCGACGCTTTAATTGAACAGGCAAAAGCCAAAGCCCGCCGTCCCGTGATTTTAGCGGCCGATAGCATTACCGATCCCCACAATCTAGGGGCGATTATTCGGACAGCCGAGGCGATGGGGGCGCAAGGATTGGTGATTCCGCAGCGCCGCGCCGCTGGCATCACCGCAACGGTGGCTAAGGTGGCAGCGGGGGCGTTAGAGCATTTTGCCGTGGCCCGTGTGGTCAACTTAGGCCGAGCTTTGGAACAGCTCAAGGCGGAGGGCTTCTGGATCTATGGCACCGCGACTGAGGCCAGCCAGTCAATTCATACGGCGGAGTTTACCACGCCAACGGTTTTAGTCATCGGCGCTGAAGGCGGCGGTCTTAGTCTCTCGATTCAACATGCCTGCGACGTGCTGGTATCTATTCCGCTGCGGGGAGAAACGCCTAGCCTCAATGCTTCGGTGGCTGCTGGCATGGCACTTTATGAAATTTACCGCCAAGAATGGAGCAAAAGACATGATTTGGGATCTTTGCAAAAAGAAAAGTAACAGAGTATAACGAAATTTGAGCTAAAAACTTTTAACTTACCTCTATAGCCCAAACGCGGTTAGTAAATCAGGAGACTCATGAAAAATCTACTCAACGGTATTTTCAATCTGTTTGCGGGTGAGTGGTGGATTGAGATTGTGACTCAAACCCCTAAGTGTACTTACTTTTTTGGCCCCTTCTCCTCTGAGGAAGAAGCGCAGATTGCGCAGGTAGGTTATATCGAGGATTTGGAGCAAGAAGGTGCTGTGCAGATTGCATCGAGCATTCAGCGCTGCAGCCGTCCTGAAGAACTGACGATTGATGAGTCAACTGATGGGATGGGTGGGATTCCTTCGCCGGCCCTGGGCTAAAGTCTTAGGGGCAGACGGGCGGGGCTGCTATATCTCTTAGCCCGTCTGTTATGAGCAGGAGAGCTGTTAAGCTCTCGCTGCGCTGCCTAATTTAGCTGACAGTGCTTGGTGAGAAGCTGCATCACTTCGTTGGGCTGGTCGGTGGGCAGGGGCTTGCTTCAAAAGCTCAGCCACTCCGACAAATTGCAAAGCGAATCGAGGTGGCTGGTGTACACCGCATCACTAGGCCGCCAACTGCTCTCTCAGTTGGGGGTTTAGGCTCCTGCGGGTGCTGTCACACCTATAGGGGCTGCTGAGTTTTTGAGTCCTAGCGGTAAACAAGCTGTCACATTTGGACTGCAATAGCTTAGTGGGTAAACCTAGAGCATGGGAGCGATCGCCGTCAACTGTGATGGCTAACTTGGCTGCGCTTTGGGAAACTCGCATTTGACGGCAATTTTGACGTTGCAGTCGGCGGTGCCGGAGGCGATGTAGGGCAATCCGGTCTGGGCGCTGACGCTGACGCCAAATTCTAGGCTGATTTCGCTGACGTTGGCGGCGGCCATGTTTCTAAAAGCACCGACGGTATAGGCGGTGTAGCCGCGCACCAGGGTTTGAACCTGCCGAAAGGATTGTTTGAGGGTTTCAGCGGGGGTGGGGCCGCCACCGCGTACGGGAACGCCGGGGCCGCTGGCTTGGATATGGATGACGGTGCCGTCTTCGAGTTCGAGGGGAATGAGGGTCTGGTTTTGCATGGCCTGGGGGGAAGGGTTTGCCCTATGGTACTGGAAAGGGGCAGGGAGCGATCGCTGCTGTGGCTGTGTGTGTAGTGAGTCTTGGTGCAGCTATTCGGTACGTCTTAATCTAAACAAACTCCGGCTTCTGCTTGAGCTTCTGGGTTAGCGTCAAAATAGTCTTCTAGCCAAGTGCACCCTCTTGCGAGGAGATCGTCTAGGCCGTTGTCGAGGCGAAAGAGTCTGACATAGCCATCACCGGAAAGAGTCATTAAGTGCTGACCGTCAGGGCTAAAGCCCAATGAGTTTGAGAAAAGCCTTTTGCCACTAAATGTGCTGCCTGGATATTCAGCTAATAAGTCACCTGAAAGGCTATAAATGCGGCTAATATCCTCATCAAAAATTGTAGTCAGAACTTGTCCTCCGTCTGCGCTGAAGTCTCGAAAATAGCCGGCAAACTGCCCCACCTGATTGCCCGCTAGGTCATAGAGGTAGGTGGTCTCGTTGCTCCCAGAATAGGCCACCAGTCGCTGTCCATCTGCACTGAAGTCTAGAAACGCGCCGGCAAACTGCCCCACCTGATTGCCCACTAGGTCATAGAGGTAAGTGGTAGCGTCGCTCAAAGAATAGGCTACCAGTCGCTGTCCATCGGCACTGAAGTCTAGAAACGCGCCGGCAAACTGCCCCACCTGATTGCCCGCTAGGTCATAGAGGTAATTGGTATCGTAGTCAC